>NZ_JBEPTK010000007.1 GCF_040549485.1 Constrictibacter sp. MBR-5 | reverse complement strand
GGTCCGGCTGCGGGCGGTGGGGGGGGGGGGGGGGGGCGCCGCCCCGCCCCCCCCCCCCCCCCCCCCCCCCCCAGGGGGGCGCCCGTGACCGTGGAGCCGGCCGAGCCCGAGCGCGTCGTAGTGCCGCGACCGGAATCGCCGGCGCCGGTCGGCGCGAGTCGCGCAGCGGGTAGCGAGCCGATCGTCGCGGCGCGGGCTGCGCCGGACGGAAGCGCTCGCAAGGCTCAGTCCTCGGCGCCGACCCCGGCGCCTTCGGCCGCCACGCTGCGGCCGCGCGTGGCGGCCGAACAGCCGCTCCCCCGGCAGCAGGCGATGGAACGCGCCGCGGCACCGCCTCCGCCGCGGATCGAGGTCCGCATCGGTCGCATCGACGTCGAGATCGCAGCGCGGCCGGCGGCGACGCCGGCCGCCCCCGCCCCGGTACGCGAGCGGCCGCGCGGCTTCGACGCCTATGCGCGGCTGCGCGCCTACGGGGAGCGATAGAGATGGCGGACCATACCGCCATAGCCGGGGTCAGCCGCAGCCTGCGGACGCTGCTGCGCGACCGGATGGCCGCACCGGTGGCGGTCACGCTGGCGCCGCCGGACGTGACGGTGGCCGGCATCAACGACGCGCGGGTGAACCTCTATCTGTTCCACGTCGGCGAGAATCCGGAGCTGCGCAACCAGGACCTGCCGGGCCGCGGCCATCCGGGACGCTATGGCCGGCCGCCGCTGTCGCTGAACCTGCGCTACCTGCTCACCTGCCACGGTGCGACGGAGGACCAGGAGGAGTCGGATCTCAACGCGCAGATCGTGCTGGGCGACGCGATGCGCGCGCTGCACGACCATGCCCTGATCACGGAGAGCCTGGTCATCGGGCGGCCGGCGGCCGGCACGGTCGGCGACCCGATCCTCGATCTCGCCCTGCGCGGCCAGGTGGAGCGGGTGAAGGTGACGCTGGTCCCCTCCGGCCTGGAGGAGATGTCGAAGCTCTGGTCGACCATCCACGACGTGAATTTCCGCCGGTCGGTGATCTACGAGGCGACCGCGATCCAGATCGAGAGCCTGGCCGAGCGCCGGCTGGCGCCGCCGGTGGCGGTGCGTCGCATCTTCATGTCGACGCGTGCGCGCCCGGAGATCGCCGCCGCCTATCACGAGCCGGTGCCGGGCGACCCGCCGCGCGACGCGCGGGTGCGGCCGGGCGAGACCGTGGTGATCGAGGGCCGGAACTTCGTCGCGGACCGCACCTTCGTGCGGTTCGGCGAGCTGGAACCGATCCGCGTGGTGCCCGCCGGAGCGGAGCGGATCGAGATCGCGGTGCCGGACGATGCGTATCCGATCGATCTCGACAACCCGGCGCCGCGGCCGATCGCCGCCGCCGACAGGCTGCAGCCGGGGCCGCTGCTGGTGCAGGTCCTGATCGAGCACGGGGTGGAGGGTGTGGAGGGCGCCCTCGACCGGGGCACGCCGATCAGCGAGCCGCGCAGCTTCCGCTCCAACCAGGTCGTGCTGGAACTGGTCCCGACCGTGACGGGCATCGACCCGGCCGACGGAACCGCTGCCGGCCTGCTGCGCGTCGACGGCGAGCGGCTGTGGGACCCGGATCTGGTCACCTATGTCATCGTCGGCGACGTGCCGATCGAGGTGCGCGAGCCCGGCGTTGGCGATCCCTGGGCGGCGCCGACGGCGACGAGCGTGCAGGTGCCGCTGGGCCTGCTGGCCGACGCGCTGCCGACGCCGCCGGCCGGCGGGCAGCCCTATGCGGTCAGTGTGCAGGTGAATGGCGCACGCAGCCGCGCCGACGGCACCACCTTCCTGTTGAGGCCGTGAGCGGATGACCGAAGCCGCCGCCAGACGCGCGAGGGACGGGGACGCCGGGGCTGCCGCCGAGGCGGCGTGGCTCGACCTGTCGCTGGCGGCGCTGCGCCTGCGGCTGGAACGGCGGGTTCTGTGGCTGCGTGCCGCGCCATGGACCGACGACCGGCTGCACGGCTATGGCGAGCAGGTGGTCAGCGACACGCGCGCGGACTGGCTGCTGCGCGGCGTCGGCGGCGCCGCCTACGCCGGGTTCCTGGAGCGCGATGCGGACGCATGCGCCCTCGGCCGACGCATCGCGGCGGCGGAGGCGGACGCAGAAGCCCTGCGGCGGCGGCTCGTTCGCGACGGCCGGCCCGCGCCGATCGACCGTGTCGCAGGCCTGTTCGGCCTGTCGCCGCTGGAGCAGACGATCCTGCTCACGGCGCTCGCGCCGAAGCTCGATGCCGGCCTCGGGCAGCTCTACGGCTATGTCCACGACCGCATCTCGGTGGCGCACGCCACGCCGCACCTGATCGAGGCGCTGCTGGCGCCGGACGTGGCGGCGCTGGACGTGCGCCGGGCGCTGCTGCCGACGATGCCGCTGCGGCGTTTCCGCCTGGTCGAGTGTCCGGGTGACGGCGGGCCGCTGTCGCCGATCCTGCTCGACGAGCGGATGGTGGATGCCCTGTGCGGACTGGACTACCTCGATCCGCGCGCCCGCGACGTGCTCCAGCCGGCGTCGCCGGCGGTGCCGGCGCCCTGCCACCTGCCGCTGGTGGCGCCGCTCGTCGCGGTGCTGGCCGAGGCGGCGCGGCCGGCGGTGAACCTGATCGGCCCACCGCGCAGCGGCCGGCGCGGCGTCGCCGCCGCGGTCGCCGACCGGGCGGTCATGGGCCTGCTCGAACTGCGCCTGGACCGCCTGCCCGCGGAGCCCGCCGCGCGCCTCGCCGTATTGGCGCTGATCGAACGGGAGGCGGCATTGCTGCGTTTCGCCGTCCTGCTCGACGCCGATGCGGCCAGGGAGCCGGAACTGGCGACTGGTCAGGCAACGGCGCTGGCGGATGCGGTGGAGCGGCTGGAAGCCTTCCTGATCGTCGTCGGCGAGCGAGCCGTCGCCAGCGACCGCGAGATCCGCCGCCTGGAACTGACGCCGCCCGACGCAGCCTCGCGCCGTGCCATCTGGGCGGGGGCGCTGGCGGAGAGCGGGGGCGCCGATGCCGATGTCGCCGCACTCGCCGCGCATTTCGACTTCGCCTCGACCGACATCCTCCGCGTCGCCCAGGACGCCGCTGCCGCGGGCGCCGAAACGATCTGGCGGATCGCCCGGCGGCAATCGGGAGCCGACCTGGGCGATCTCGCCCAGCGGATCGAGCCGCGCAACGGCTGGGACGACCTGGTCCTGCCCGATGCGGTGGCGGCGCGGCTGAAGTCGGTGGCCGCCCAGGTGGCGCAGCGCGGCCGGGTCTACGAGGAGTGGGGCTTCGCCCGCCGCATGAGCCGCGGCCAGGGCATCTCCGTCCTCTTCGCCGGGCCGAGCGGTGTTGGCAAGACGCTGGCGGCGGAGGTGATCGCCGGGAGCCTGAACCTCGACCTCTACCGCATCGACCTCGCCGGGGTAGTCAGCAAGTATATCGGCGAGACCGAGAAGAACCTGCGCCGCATCTTCGACGCCGCCGAGCGCAGCGGTGCCATCCTGCTGTTCGACGAGGCCGACGCCCTGTTCGGCAAGCGCAGCGACGTGAAGGACAGTCACGACCGCTACGCCAACATCGAGGTCTCCTACCTGCTGCAGCGGATGGAGGAGTATCGCGGCCTCGCCATCCTCGCGACCAACATGAAGACGCACCTAGACCAGGCCTTCCTGCGCCGGCTGCGCTTCGTCGTGAACTTTCCGATGCCGGACAGCGTGCTGCGGCGGCGCATCTGGGCCATGTCCTTTCCGCCGGACGCGCCGGCCGAGGGCATCGACCTGGACCTGCTGGCGCGGCTGGAGGTGGCCGGCGGCAACATCCGCAACATCGCGCTCAACGCCGCCTTCCTGGCGGCCGAGCACGGCCGGCCGCTCGGCATGCGCGACATCGCGGAAGCGGCGCGCGCCGAGTTCGAGAAGATCGACCGGCAGATGCCGCTGGCCGAGTTCGCGGGGGAGCGGCGGGCATGACCGGCGAGAGCGCACGGATCGAGATCGGCCGGGTAAGCGTCGCAGGCGCGCCCGCGGCGCTGCACGACGGCGCGGGTTTCGGCCGGGCGCTGGAGACTGCGCTGGTGCAGGCGCTGCGCGGGGTGGAGACGGGGGTGTCCGGGATCATCGCCGTGGACGCCCTGAAGATCCGCCTCCCCGAGGGGGCGGGTGCCGGCGACATCGCCGCGGCCGTGGCCGCTGCGGTCGCCCGGGCAGCGGCCGGCGCGGCGAGGGAGGGATAGCCATGCGGAGCATCCGTCAGACACGTCGTTCACGGCACGGCACCACATCCGCGGGCCATGCGACGGGCCCGCGGCAGCAGGCGGCGGTAACGGCGGAGAGCAATCAGCGCACCCAGGCGATACTGGCCGCCGGTCCCGCGATGAGCGTGAGCCGCCCGGGCGACGCCGACGAGATCGCCGCCGAGCGGGCGGCCGATGCCGTGATGGGTTCGGAGACGGGTTCGGGGCGGATGCCCGCGCTGGGATGGATCGGCGCCGGCGGCATCCAGCGGATGACCGCCGAACTGAGCCCGCGCGAGGAGGATGCGCAGGTCCGCGGCGGCGAAGCACCGCCCGAGGAACGGCTCCAGCGCAAGGCGCGCGGCAGCGGCGGCGCGGAGACCGCACCGGCCGGGGTGGCGGCGCGGGTCGCCGCCCGTGCCGGCCAGGGCCGGCCGCTCGACCGGCAGGTGCGGTCCTTCATGGAGCGGCGGTTCGGCCGCGACTTTTCGGCGACCCGGGTGCACGAAGGCGCCGAGCCGGCGCGGCTGGCCGAGGCGGTTTCGGCGCGCGCCTTCGCCTGGCGCTCCGATCTCTATTTCGCGCCCGGCGAATACCGCCCCCAGAGCGCGGCGGGCAGGCGGATCATCGCGCACGAACTGGCGCACGTGGTGCAGCAGACGTCGCCGCCGGCGCGGCGCGGCGATGCGGGCGACCGTGCGTCCGTCAGCCGCGCCGCCGCCCCAACTGCCGGCCACGCCGCCGCCGCGGCACCGGCACGGATCGCGCGCCTCTCCGCGCCGCGCCGGATGGTCGCCCACGACGTCCACCCGTGGCGCGACGATATCTCCGGCTCCAACCTGGAAGCTGCGACCGATGGCGGCGGCACCGTTGCCGGCTGGCAGGCCTATTCGCCCTGGCAGATCCAGTATCACTACTGGTGCCACGGCCTTTCGCTCGGTTCGTTCGAGCGGTTCGGCTATTCGGTCTATTCCGGCCCGCCCATGGAACAGGTCGTGCGCGACGAGTGGCAGGCGGTTCCGGCGCACACGGCGCGGCCCGGCGACATCGCCGTCTGGACGCCGACCTACGACCATTCGGCCCGCTTCACCTCGGTATCGGCGCCGGGCGGCCGGCTCGACGAGGACGCCAGCCGGCTCGACACCAAGAACGGGCAGCAGCCGCTGACCAATGCGAGTCTGGCGGAGATCCGGCGCGCCTATGCCGGTATCTCCACCGGCTCGCCGCAAGTCTTCCGGCGGAAATAGGGGCGGCCATGCGATCCAGCACCGCCACGGCGAAGACCGCAGCCGGCCCCGTTTCGGGGAAGGCATCGGGCGACGCGCGGTCCGTGGCCGCGGAGCGCGGCCGCGCCGGCGTCGGCAACCAGATGGCGCTGGCGCGCCTCGGCGACGGCCAGCCGCTGCCGTCGTCGCTGCGCGCGTGGTTCGAGCCGCGACTCGGCACCGATCTCGGCGGCGTCCGCCTGCATCACGGTCCCGCGGCGTCGGTCGCCGCGAAGTCGCTCGGCGCGCAGGCCTTCACTGTCGGCAGCGACGTCGTGTTCGGCAGTGGGCGCTATCGGCCCGAGACGCCGAAGGGACGCTGGCTGCTCGCACACGAACTCGCCCATGTCGGCCAAGCTCGAATCGGAGGGGCGCGCAGCGCTGCCGCGCCGTCGGCCGACGCGGCGGTCGAGCGGGACGCGGATCGGGCCGCCAGCGACATGATGCGGGGCCGCCCGGCACGCCTGTCCGTGGGGCGGGACGCACGGCGCCCGCATCTGTTCGGCGAGCCGCAGCACGTGCCGGAGACGACCTACATCGCCGGGCAGGACCCGCGGAACGACGGCTTCCTGCAGGACGCGACCGCCTATCACCAGGCCTGGGGACTGCGCCCGCGGATCGTCAACTCGGTGGAAGAGATCGTCGATCATCTGCGCGGCGGCCGCGGCAAGGTCGGGCGGATTCGGATCATCACCCACGCGAGCACCAACAACCTCTTCACTGCACTGTTTCGCGGCGGCACGCCCGGCATCCTGGAGCCGGTGCTCAGCGGCTTCGCCGCCGGCGACCAGGCGGGCCTCGAAGCGCTGTATGGCGGCGGCCTGCTCGTCGCCTCGACCTATACGGGCATCCTGAACGATCTGCGGACGAACAATCCCGCCGTCCTGCGCCCGTTCGGCCTGGATACGCCGACGAGCACACCGTCCGGCGCGGTGCAGCGGCTGATCGAGCGCAGCGCGGATCTGCTGATGTTCACCGCGGGGCAGGTCGACCCTGCGGCTCCGCAGGACGAGCAGACGACTGCCGCCGGGCAGCGCGGGACGTTCCAGACGGCGTTGCGCACGATCCTGGCCGGGCTGCGACAGCAGGTTCAGCAGCCGGCTCCGGCGGGCGCCGGCGTGACGGCACAGCAGGCTCAGGACCTGCAGGACGCCATCCTCGCGAATACCGCGTTCACCTTCACGCTGGGTGCGCAGCCCGCCGATTTCGCCGGCGGGATCGCGACGGCCAACGCTGCGATCGGCCGCGGCTTCCGTGCCCACCTCGACGGGGCGCGCGCGCGGTTCGACACTTCGAGCTGGATCGACATCCGCGGCTGCCGGGTCGGCGGCAACCTCACCTATCTGCAGGCGGTGTCGAACTTCTTCGGGGCCGGTGCCGACAAGCCGCACGTGTCGGCACCCGACTGGTGGCAGAGCTTCCCGACGGTCGGCTTCCAGACGCTGGTCGATGCCGACATCGCCACCCAGGCTGCGGACACGGACGTTCAGACGGCGCTGGATCACTGGTTCGGCGTCACCGGTGTCCGCTCCTACATGCTGGGCCAGATCATCTATTGGATGGACCTGCTGATCCGCGAGCAGCGGGAGCGTGCGCCGGAGGGGCTGCGCCTGTCGGGGCCGCAGCCGGGCGGTGCGTTGCTCGGCGGACTGGTGCCGCCCGACGGGCTGGGCCTGCTGCCGCCGCTGCTGCCGCGCCTGGGCGGCATGCAGTTGGAGCCGCCCGGCCTGCTCGGGACGCGCCCTGCGTCGCCCGGCGTCGGGCTGGGCCTGCCGCAGATGCGCAATCCGATCTATTCGCTGGCGGAAGGCGAAGTGGCGCGGCTTCAAGCCGAACTGGCGCGGATAGACGCGTTCACGACGGAGGAGAAGCTCCGCTACTATCTCGACATGGCGCTCGTCCTGCCGGTGCAGGCGGCCGCCGATCCCCAGAACATCCGCCTGTTCATGAAGCATTCCCTGCGCGGGCAGGCCATGAACAACTGGCTGGGCAGCATCTGGTCGACGCGCGCCCCGGGGCTGGCGGCGCTGCAGCGCGGCGGCGTCGCGTCGGGCGATTCGCGGCGCGTCGAGGCGGTGGTCGACCAGGACCCGCAGCGCGCCGTCACCGAGATGTACATCTCGCCTGACCCGCGCTACGCCGAACACATCAAGAGCATCTGAGCCATGAACGACCGGGTCAGGGATCTCTCGATGCGGAAGCCGGCGCCGGCAAGCCATGCGGCGCCCACCGGCACGACATGGTCGGCGCCGCCGGCCGTCGGGAACCAGGCCACCATCGGCGGCATGCAGAGCCCGTTCCCGATGCTCAGCCATGCGCAGCTCCAGGCGATCATCGCCGAGAGCGAACGACCGATCCGGGAGTGGCTGAAGGCGAACACGAGCCGCCTCCATATCCGATCGCTGAGTTCGATCGTCGCCGAGGTCTATCGCGAGGTGCCGAAGGCGGCGGGGCAGGGGCGCGGCACGATCGAGTATCTGGTCAAGGAGTGGGCGGCGTCGGCCGGCGTCACCCTGGCGCCGGAGCCGATTCCGCCGGCGCCCGCCGGGCCCTCCATCGCCGACAGTTCGATCGTCTCCAGCGTCAAGGGCGCGATCGAGACGATCGTCGACGGGGTCGGCGTCGAGCGCAGCCACGGCTACGCGAAGATCAAGGTGGGCGGGCCGACGATCGGCCTGCGCGGCAAGGGCTTCGAGGCGGCGGGCAGCGTCTCCTGGAGCGGCGGGTTCGCGGTGGAGACGTCCTACGAGGGATTCCACTTCTCCGGCAGCATGGAAGCCGACAAGTGGGAGATGAGCCTCACCTTCCCCGGCGAAGACTATACGCCGGACCTCAGCCGGCTCTCCGACGTGTTCGGCAAGGGCGAGAAGGCGATGCGCGCGATCCTCGCCCAGACGGCGGGCTTCGAGCGGATCGAGGACATTCCCGAAATCGCCAAGGCCGTCTCGCCGCACCTGGAGCCGGTGAAGGAGGCGGTCAAGGCGGCGCAGGGAGCGGCGGCGACCAAGGCGGGCGTGAATTTCGGCATCGAGGCGAGCGGCCCCGGCCCCATCCCCGATCCGGCCGGCGGGCCGCAGGGGGTCAAGGTCCTGGGCGTCCTGACGATACGGTTCTGAGGTGGATGATGGCGTCCGATTTCCCGCGCAGTCCCCGGATCCTGAAGGGCGCCCTGGTCGCCTACCAGCTGCCCGACCTGATCCCGACCATCATCGTCTTCCAGTACAACCCGGACGAGGTCAGCCGGAACCTGCAGGGCCGTGCGACCGCCGGCGGCGGGCGCGGCGATGCGGGCCGCACCAACGGGCCGCCCAGCGAGACCATCTCCCTGAGCGTCGAGATCGACGCGACCGACCAGCTGGAGCATCCGGGCGAGAACGGCGTGGCGGTCGACAACGGCCTGCATCCGGTGATCGCTGCGCTGGAAGGGCTGATGTACCCGTCCTATCCGGTCGTCATCGCCAACCAGATCATGGCGCTGGCGGGCAGCGCGATGATCCTCGGCGAGCCGGCGCCGCTGGCGCTGCTGATTTGGGGACCGAAGCGCGTCCTGCCGGTGCAGGTGAGCAGCCTCTCCATCACCGAGCAGGCCTTCGACACCAACCTGAATCCGACGCGGGCGAAGGCCGACCTGTCGCTCAAGGTCATGACCTACCGCGACCTCGATCCGACGAGCCCGGCCTACTGGGTCTACATGGCCGCCTTCACCCAGAAGGAGGTGATGTCGGCGATCAACACCATCGGCAACATCCAGTCGGTCCGGCAGATCCTGCCGTTCTGAACCAAGCCCCAGACGGAGCGTCACCATGTTCTTCCGCGGCAGCCGATACGAAGGGGTCCCCGAGGCCGAACTCGCCACGGCCGATGGGCGCACGATCCGCTACAAGCGCATCCGTTTCATCCCGGACACGGGCGGGACGACGGCGGGCACGGTGCCCTATCGCGTGCAGCCGGACGACCGCCCCGACCTCGTCGCCTACAAGACCGCCGGCGATCCTGAGCTCTTCTGGCGCCTGTGCGACGCGAACCGCGTGATGCGCCCGGACGAACTGACCGACGAGCCGGGCAGCTTGATCCGCATTCCGGCGCCGGGGAGCTGACCCGTGCCGCTGCTGCCATCCTTCTTCACGGTGCAGGTGGCGTTCGCGCCGCTGCCGCCGCCCTTCATGTTCGCGCTGCGCCAGATCGAGGTCGAATGTTCGATCGAGCGGGCGAGCATCTTCCGTCTGCATTTCGACCTGAGCCGGACGATGCTCGGCGACTGGGATCTGCTGCAGTTCGACATCTTCCGGCCGCTGGTGCCGATCCGCATCTCCGTCGCCTTCGGGCTGGGCCTGCCGCAGACGCTGATCAACGGCTATGTCCGCGACGTGGAGGTGAAGAACAGCAATCAGCCCGGCGCCTCCACCCTGGACGTGGTCGGCCTGGACGCCACGGCCACGCTGATGAACCACATCCAGCAGCCGATGACCTGGCCGAACCTGCCGGACAGCGAGGTGGTGCGCACCATCTTCGCCAAGTACGCGATTCTGCCCTTTGTCCTGCCGACGCCGCCGCTGCGCACGATGGTCGACGTCACGACGACGCAGCGCGTGCCGGACATCCGCTATGTAAAGCAGCTCGCGGAGCGGAACGCCTACGAGCTCTACGTGCAGCCGGATCCGCTGGCGGGGATGGATGTCGGCCATTTCCATCCGCCGCAGACGGTGATGCCGCCGCAGGGCGTGCTGTCGGTCGATCTCGGCATCGAGACGAACCTGCTCGATTTCAACGTATCGAACGACACGCTGCGGCCGACCTCGGTCGCGAAGGCGTCGATCGATCCCCTGACGAAGGCGCCGATCCCGGCCATCGCGCCGACGCCGATCGAGCCGCCGATGGGGCTGGAGCCGACGCTGGCACGGATCATCCCGCCGCCGATCTCGCGGCCCGGTCCGTCGGATGCCGCAAGTCCCGCCGAGGTGCAGGTCCGCGCCCAGGCAGAGGTGAATGCGGCGAGCCGTTCGGTGCGCGGCTCGGGCGAGGTCGACTCGCTGAAATACGGCCGGCCCGTGCGGCCGGGCCTGCCGGTGCTGATCCGCGGCGCCGGCCGGCAGCACAGCGGCCTCTACTACGTGACCGAGGTCACGCACACGATCTCGGAAGACGGCTATTCACAGAACTTCCAGGCGTCGCGCAACGCGGTCGGGCTGACGGGGGCGGAGATCTTCGTCGACCCCCTGGCGGCGATCGCGTGAAGGCGAGCGCATGACGGGCGGAAGGAGATAGGCATGCCCGATTCCGGCGCATCCGATCCCGGCGGCAGCGGCGCCACCGAGCGCCACTACGGCAAGTATCGCGGCCTCGTGCTGAACAACATGGATCCCCTGAGCCAGGGCCGCATCCAGGCGACGGTGCCGGAGGTACTGGGCGAGATCCCCACCGGCTGGGCGTCGCCCTGCGCGCCGTTCGCCGGGATGCAGGCCGGGTTCTACGCGATCCCACAGGTCGGCTCCGGCGTCTGGATCGAGTTCGAGGCGGGCGACGTATCGCGCCCGATCTGGGTCGGCGGCTGGTGGGGCACGGCGGAAGTGCCGATGAAGCCGATGGGCGTGCCGACGACGCCGACCACCAAGATCCTGCGCAGCGACTTCGGCCTGATCGCGGCCTTCGACGACGTGGCGCAGACGATCACGCTGTCCGATGCGGCGGGCATGAACCAGGTCGTGGTGGACGCGGCGATGCAGACGGTGACGGTCAAGGGACTGGCACGCGTGGTCGTCGATTCCGCGCTGATCCAGGTGGGCAGCCAGGGGGCGGCGCATCCGGCGGTCTTCGGCGATCAGCTGCTGGCGTATCTCAACCAGATCGTCGCGATGTTCAACGCGCACGTCCATCCGGGCGAACTGGCCGGCGGGTTCCTGCCGGTGACGCCGGCGCCGCCCGTGCCGCCGCTGCCCGCGGCGACGCCGAGCCTGCTCTCGGTCAAGGTCCTGCTGGAATAAGGATGCGGATGGCATGGCGATCAAACCCGGCAACCTCGGTTCCAAGGTCGACCCGCTCCCGATTCCGACGGCGTTCGCCAACTCGATGGCCGCCGCGATCGAGGCCGAACTGAACGCCCTGCTGATCGCGGACGGGCTGCCGGCCCTCGACATCGACAACACGCCGGAATCGCGCGACCGGCGGCGCCTGTTCGCGGCGATCGCGCGCGGCGTCGTCCGCCACCTGCACGACAATCTCGATGCCATCAAGGTGCAGCGGCTGGACGCCAGCCAGGTGTCGCCGACCATGACGGTGGAGGGCCTGTAGATGGCCGAGCTTCGCTATCTCGACGTGCCCTTCGGGCTCGACGCATCGGGGCGCACCGCGGAAACCGACGCCGACGATCATGTGCGCGATCTCATCCGCCAGGTGCTGTTCACCAACCCCGGCGAGCGGGTCAACCGCCCGGACTTCGGCTGCGGCCTGCGCCAGCTCGTCTTCGCGCCGAACTCCGATGCGCTCGCCGCTGCGACGCAGACGCTGGTGCACGGCGCGCTGCTGCGCTGGCTGAACGACGTGATCGCCGTCGACGCGGTGAAGGTGACGGCGCGCGACGAGGTGCTGGAGGTCACCGTCGGCTACGTCCGGCGGGAGACCGCCGAGCGCCACGAAGACGTCTTCCGGCGGCCCACGACATGACGGCGACGGGATGAAACGGCCATGACCATCGACGCTTCAGGGCTGATGTGGTGCCGCGACGATCGCCGCAGGGGCGACGTCGTCAATCATCCGGGCGCGCTCAACGGGCTCGACTTCGTCGAATATTTCGAGGACGACGCCGCCCCGCCCGGCCAGCAGCATCGGATCGAGGCGACGTTCCTGAAGCCACCGCCCGCCGCCCTGGTCGGCAGCCCGGGCAGCTTCGCCGTCAGCGGCGGGGCGCGCATCGTCGGCATCGCGGTGCTCGACGTCACGGCGCATGCGATGGAGCCGCTGCGGCTGAACGTCTTCGTCGACCGGGCGGGCGATTTCTCGACCTACCTGCTGTCGGTGATGCATGCGGACATGGATCCGCAGCTCGCCGCCGCACCCTTCGGCTTCAAGGCATCCTGCCCGACGGATTTCGACTGCCGCACCGATACGGAGTGTCCGCCCGACGCGCCGCCGGAGCCGCTGATCGACTATCTCGCCAAGGATTTTCAGAGCTTCCGCCGCCTGCTGCTCGACCTGATTCCGCAGCGCAATCCGCGCTGGCTGGAGCGCAATCCGGCCGACCTGGGCATGGCGCTGGTCGAGCTGTTCGCCTATGCCGGCGACCATCTCTCCTATTTCCAGGACGCCGTCGCGACCGAGGCCTATCTCGACACGGCGCGCCACCGCATCTCGGCCAAGCGCCACGCGCGGCTGGTCGACTATCGCGTCCATGACGGGCGCAACGCCTGGACCTTCGTGCAGTTCGAGGCCGACGGGGCCGGCGTGGTGCCGCAGGGAACGCAGCTGCTGACGCGGGTCGCGCGGCCGCTGCGCGGCCAGCCGGCGGCACCCGGCCCGGTGATCGCGCCCGGCCTGCTCGACTTCGACGGCGACGCTGCGCTGCAGTCGGTGACCGTGTTCGAGACGGCGGCGCGCACCACCGTCGATCCGGATCACAACGAACTGCGCTTCCACACCTGGGGCGACGCCCAGTGCTGCCTGGCGCGGGGTGCCATCGAGGCGTGGCTCTACGGACTGCCCGCGGGCGGCGGCAACCAGGATGCCTACCGGCCGCAGCTTGCAGTGGGCGACTATCTGCTGATCGAGGAGGTGCGGGGGGTCGTCACCGGCGCGCCGGCCGACGCCGATCCGGCGCATCGTCAGGTCGTGCGGATCGAGGCGGTCGAGGATACCGAGGATCCCGTCTACGGCGTCACGCTGACGGACGGGGCGCTGAACCTGCTGGGCGCGCCGGGCGATCCGGCACTGCCGCTGCAGCGGGTGGTCTGGCGCGCGACGGACGGGTTGTCCTTTGCCGCCTGCCTGTCGGTCGATACGCCGGAGACGGGGCCGATCGCCAACCTGACGGTGGCACGCGGTAACGTGGCGCCCTGCGACCACGGACGGACGGTTATCCGGGCTTTGCAGCCGCCGGCGTCGAGCAGCGGCCTGAACGGCGTGACCGAACTGCCGCTGCCCGACGGGCCGCTGACGCTGCAGGCCGCGCCCGCTGCGCCGACCTTCGACGCGGACGGGCGGATGGTGCAGGGCCGGCACGACCTGGGCGCGGACGTGCGGACGGTCTCGCCCGCAGCGGTGCTCATCCTCGCGTTTCCGCCGGCCGAGATCGAGATATGGACGCCGGTCCCCGACCTGCTCGACAGCGGCGCGTTCGACCGGCACTTCGTCGTCGACATCGACAATGACGGCGGCGCGGTGCTGCGTTTCGGCGACGACGCCTATGGCGCCCGTCCCCTCGGCGCGGTGGCGGCGACCGCGCGCTACCGGATCGGCAACGGCAGGGCCGGCAACCTGGGCCATGGCGCGCTCGTGCACGTCGCGACGCCGTCGGCCGCGGACCTGGTCGATCCGGCGAATCCGGGGGCACCCGCGGCGCCGTTCCCCGGCATCCTGCGCGTCCGGCAGCCGCTGCCGGCGCGGGACGGGACCGACCCCGAGACGATCGAGGAGGTGCGGCAGCTGGCGCCGCGCGCCTTCCAGGCCGAGCAGTTCCGGGCGGTCACCGAGGCCGACTACGAGAAGGCGGCGCTGAAGCTGCCGGAGATCGCGGCGGCCAAGGCGACCTTCCGCTGGACCGGCAGCTGGCACACGGTGTTCGTCGCGGCGCATCCGGTGTCGCGCGACGATCTCGTGGTGCTACCAGGCGGCGGGGCGGAACTGGCGGAGGCGCTGCGCGAGCGGCTGACGGCGCACCTGATCGGCTACAAGCTCGCCGGCTACGACCTGCGGGTTCGCGCCGCGCAGTATGTGCCGCTGGAGATCGCCATCGAGATCTGCGTGGCGCGCGGCCACTTCCGCGGCGACGTGCTGGAGGCCGTGTCGAAGGCGCTGTCCGGCTTCTTCGCGCTCACGCAGTTCGCCTTCGGCCAGCCGGTCTATCTGAGCCGTCTCTACGCCGCGGTGGAAGCGGTGGAGGGCGTGGATTCGGCGCACGTCACCGTCTTCAAGCGGTACTGGGAGGCGGCGAACGGCGAGATCGGCAAAGGCCTGATCGCCATGGGCGACTTCGAGATCGCCCGTTTGGACAATGATCCGAACTTCCGCGAGAACGGCGTGCTGCGGCTGACCGCGGTGGGAGGGCTGTGAACATGGCACAGATGCTGCCCCATCCCGCCTTCTGCGCCTGCTGCGCACCCGGTGTGGCGCCGGCGCCGGGCCTGCTGTTCAACCGGCCGGGCCTCTCGGCGCTCGCCTACCGGATCGGCACGTTCGGCTCGTTCCGGGCCGCCATGCTGCAGGCGATCGCCGAGGAACCCGCGCTCGCGGGCCTGACGACGCGCGAGAGCGACGACTACGCGATCACCATCCTGGAGCTTTGGGCGGCGGTCGGCGACGTGCTGACCTTCTACCAGGAGCGCAACGCCAACGAGTTCTTCCTGCGCACGGCGCGGGAGCGCGATTCGGTGCTGCGGCTGGCGCGGCTGCTCGACTACCACCTGCGCGCCGGGCTCGCCACGACGACGCAGTTCGCCTTTACCCTGGACAGCGGTGCTACGACGCGCATCCCGGTCGGCCTGAAGGTGATGAGCGTTCCCGGCCAGGACGAGCGTCCGCAGTTCTTCGAGACGATCGAGGAGATCCGTGCGCTCGCGGCCCTGAACCGGGTGCGGGTATTCGCGCCGCCCCTGCTCTTCAACGCAGTGGCTCCGGGTGGGACGCGCGCGCCGATTCTCGCGGCACCGGACGGATTGGCGCCGGGCAACAAGCTCGTCTTCTTCACCGCCTGGGCGGCGGAGGAGAAGACGGCGACGTCGCTGGAGAACCGCGACGGCGGGCGGGAGCTCGGCTGGGCGCCGGGCATCCAGGCGGCGAACTGGCGCGCGGACGCGGCGCACGCCGCGAAACTGAAGCGCAGCCTCGGCTTCTTCGGCCGCGGGGCGCCCGACAGCTATTCCTTCTACGACGCGAACCCGGCGATCCCGCCGGCGCAGCGCTGGAAGACGGTGACGGCCGGGTCCGGCGGCTATCTCATGGGATTGCCGGCGACGGGCTTCCTGCCGCTCGAATCGCGTGCGCCCGACCTGGAGCCGGGGGCGCTGATGCTGGTCGACGCCGGTGCGGGCAGCGTGCCGCGCATGCGCCTCGCCCGCGTCACCGAGACGAAGGACGAGCCGGCCAAGCTCGGCCAGATCCAGGACACGGTCACCCATGTGGCACTGCGCCAGGTGATCCACGGCCGGCCGGCGGCGGTGTCACGGGCGCCGGGCGCCTATGCCGTGTTCGCCCGCAGCGGCACGGATGCGGCGCTGTCGATGATCCTCGACGGCGGCGTCGGCGACGGCAGCTGGCAGGCGCGCGACGGCGGCATCCTGACGACGCCGCCCGTGGCCGTCTCGTCGGCGCTCGACCGGATCGAGCTGTTCGGCCGCGGCCTCGACAATGCGCTCTGGGTCGACACGATGGGCCCCGGCGGCTGGAGCGGCTGGTCGTCGCTCGGCGGCGGCCTGACCTCCGGACCGGCGGCGGTGTCGCACACCGGCGGCGCGCTGCACGTCTTCGTGCGCGGCTTCGACCTGGGGCTCTGGTATCGCAGCCGCGTCGGCGGCGCGTGGGGCGGCTGGCAGCCGCTCGGCGGCGTGCTGATGTCGGAGATATCGGCGGCCTCTTGGGGGCCCAACCGGATCGACGTGTTCGTCCGCGGTGTCGACCGGGCCATCTGGCGGCGATCGTGGAACGGCGTGTCGTGGGCGGCGTGGCAGTCGCTGGGCGGCACGGCGGCATCGCAGCCGGTCGCGGTGGCGCGCGCCGCCAACCGCCTGGACCTGTTCGTGCGGGCCGACGACGGCAGCGTGACGTGGCGCGCCTGGAACGGCGCCAAATGGTCGGACTGGACGTCGCTGGGCGGCGACATCGTCGAAGAGCCGGCGGCCGTATCGACCGGCGCCAGCCGCATCGACCTGTTCGCCCGCGGCAGCGACGGCGCGCTCAAGACGGCCTATTGGAACGGGGTCAAATGGAGCGCCTGGACGTCGCTCGGCGGGACGCTGGGATCGGCGCCGGCGCCGATCGCCGTCGGCACCGCGATCTACGTCTTCGTACGGGCCGCCGACGGAACGCTGCTGCAGCGCAGCTGGAACGGCAGCTCCTGGACATCGTGGATTTCGCGCGGCGACGGCATCGGCGGCATAGCCGACCGGCGCAAGGCGCGGATCTGGCATCTGGAGTCGCCGGAGATCGCGTTCCGCGGCTTCGACTATCCGGAGCGGATCGAAACGGGCCGCGTCGTGGCGCCGCTCGCCGATCTCGCCACGATCGAGAAGGGCCGGCGCATCATCATCGAGGATGGGGCGGCGACGCCGCACGTCGCCACCGTGACGGCGGCGACGCCGGTCGCGGCGATCTGGGGCGGCGAGCCGTCGCATCTCGCCATCGACTTCACGCCGGCACCCGCGACCCCGCTGTCGTCGGCGACGGCGGTGCTGCTCGGCAACGTGGCGCAGGCCAGCCATGGCGAGACGGTCGCCGACGAGCCGCTCGGCAACGGCGACGCGACCCGCGCCTTCCAGCGCTTCGTCCTGCGCAAGCCGCCGCTGACCCGCCTGCCGAGTTCGAAGTCGGTGGCCGGCGCCAGCACGCTGACCCTGCGCGTCAACGGCGAGGCCTGGACCGAGACGGACAGCCTCTACGGCCAGCCACCGAACGCGCGCGTCTTCACCGCGCGGCAGAACGACGACGGCGGCACGGTGGTGCAGTTCGGCGACGGGCGGACGGGGGCACGCGTGCCGACCGGGCAGGGCAACGTCGTCGCCAGCTATCGTCAGGGGCTCGGTCTCGGCGGCCGGATGGCGGCCGAGCAGCTCTCCATCCTGCTGACCCGGCCGGTCGGGCTGCGCGCGGTGCGCAATCCGCTGCCGGCCGAGGGCGGCGCGGATCCGGAGCCGCTGGAGACGGCGCGCGAGACGGCACCGACGACCGTGAAGACCTTCGGCCGTGCGATCTCGCTGGGCGACTTCGAGGCGCTGCTGGCGACCTCCGGGCTGGTGGCGAAGTCGCGGGCGACCTGGGTCTGGAAGGGGCTGGAGAAGGCCGTCCACCTGACCGTGGCGGCGCAGGAGGGGGCGACGCTGTCGGCCGACTCGCTGAAGTCGCTGCACGATGCGCTCGACACCCAGCGCGACATCAACCGGCGCCTCGACATCGCCAACCTGATCCGCGTGCCGGTCGTCGTGCGGGCGAAGATCGTGGCGGATCCGGCACGGGTCGCCGACGAGGTGCGGGCGGCGGCGCTGAAGGCGCTGCTCGATCATTTCGCCTTTGCCGCGATGCCCCTCGGCCGGTCGGTGCATGCGAGCGACGTCTTCGCCGTGCTGCAGGGTGCGCTTGGCGTCGTCGCGGTCGATCTCGACGTCTTCCGCTGCAAGGGAGCCGAAACCTGGACCGCGGCGCAGCGCGCGCTGCGCGGTGCCACGGCGGCGGCACAGCAGCGCCATGTGCGGATCTTCGACGCGCGGCCGAACACGGGCGGCGCGCTCGCCGGCGATCCGGTCGTCGCCGGCGTCTTCGGCGGCGCGCCGCCGGCGGTGATACCCGCCGAACAGGCCTTCATCGAGAGCCCCGACACGGACGTGACCCTCACCATCGTCGAAGGACTGGGCGGGCAATGAACGGCACCGAACAGAACGAAGACAAGCTCTACAACCTGCTGCCGGCGCTCTATCGCGAGCAGGACGCCGAGCAGGGCGAGCCCCTGCGCGCGCTGCTGCGCATCGTCCAGCGCCAGGCGGACGCGATCGAGGCGGACATTGGGGCGCTGTGGAACAACGCCTTCGTCGAGACGGCCGCCCCCTGGGTCGTCCCCTATATCGGCGACCTGGTCGGGACGACGCCGCTGTTCGACGCGTCGCACATCCGCCAGCCGGACACGGCCAAGGCGCTGTTCCCCGACCTCGCCGGGCCGACCCTGGTCCCCGAAGTCGCGCTCCGCGCGCGGGCCGACGTGGCGAAGACGATCTACTACCGCCGGCGCAAGGGCACGTTGCCCATGCTGGAGGAACTGGCGCGCGACGTGACCGGCTGGGCGGCGCATGCCGTCGAGTATTTCGAACTGCTGGGCTGGACGCAGTTCGTGCGCAACCACATCCGCGAGCATGCGCTGCTCTGCCCCGACATCCGCTCGCCCGAGGCGATCGACCGGCTGAACGGCCCGTTCGATCATGTCGCACACACCGCCGACGTGCGCGCCATCGCCCAGAACGAGGGCTGGTGGAACATCCGCAACATCGGCTTCCACCTGTGGCGCCTGCGCAGCTTCGAGGCGGAGCGGGTGACGCCGCGGCGCGTGACGGCGGCCGACGACTGGCGGCTGCATTTCAGCCCGCTCGGCCAGGACGCGCCGCTGTTCTCGCGGCTGCGGCGCGAGGGCGACGCGCGCGGCCTCGCCACCGAGTTCCACGTGCCGCAGGCGATCCGGCCGGCGCTGTTCTACGAGGATCTGGAGGCCTATGGGGGGGTCCTGCCGCCGCCGGGCTTCACCGGCTTCTACGGCCTGTTCGACGTGGTGCCGGGATCGCTGCTGCCGCAGGCGCCCGACGCCAGCCTGATGGTCTTCCTCGATGGCATACCGGTGCCGCCGGAGCGGGTGCGCTGCTCCAACCTGTCGATCTGGTCGCAGCCGGCGGACGACACCATCGCCGTCGACGTGGCGCGGGGCCGTCTGGCGTTGGGTGCGCTGTTCGATCCGGCGCTGCCGGTCGAGGTCTGGTTCCATCACGGGTTCCCGGCCGACCTGGGCGGCGGTCCCTACCGGCGTCGCGCCTGGCAGGTGCGGCGCGACCTTCAGGACCGGACCCTGCCGGTCGACGGCAGCGGCGATCCCGGCACGTTCGCCACCATCGCCGACGCCCTGGCGGAGTGGGTCAATCTGGGTCGGCCGAACACGGTCGTCTCGGTGCGCGACAACCGCACTTATGCGGACGCCCTGACCATCGAGCCGGCGGATGGTGCGTGGCTGGCGATCGAGGCGGCGGACGGCGTGCGCCCGCATCTGCGGCTGCCGGCACCGCTGACGATCACGGGGATTCACGAAGGCGCGTCGGTCACGCTGAGCGGCCTGCTGATCGAGGGGACGGTCCATGTGGAGGGCTCGCTCGACCGGGTGCGGCTGCTGCATTCGACGCTGGTGCCCGGCGGGAGCATCGCCGAGCCGGATCCGGACCTGCCGCCGCCGGCAGCCGGCCCGACGCCGGCCGCGATCCTGGTCGAGGGCGAGGCCGGCGGCGAAGAGATCAACCAGGACCTGCGCATCGAACTGGCCTTCTCGGTGACCGGGCCGCTGCGTCTGCCGCGCCACATCGAAGGTCTTTGGGCGCTCGATTCGATCATCGACGGGGTCGACGTTTCGGCGATCGCCGATCCGGCGGCCGACGATGCGCCGGGGCCGCCGGCCTGGTTGGAGCGGGTGACCGTCATCGGTGCGACGCACGTCAAGGAACTGACGCTCGCCAGCGAGGTGATCTTCGACGGCGTCGTCCTGTGCGAGCGCCGCCAGACCGGCTGCGTGCGCTTCTCCTGGCTGGCGTCGGGGTCGGAGACGCCGCAGCGCTATCGCTGCCAGCCGGACCTGCGCATCGCCGAAGAGATCGAAGCGGCCGGCGGCGATGCGCTCGGCCAGGCGCAGAAGGACGCGATCCGCGACCGGGTCCGGCTGTGGCTGACGCCCGAATACACCTCCGAACGCTACGGCCAGCCGGCCTATCGACAGCTCCACCTGAACGGGCCGGCCGAGATCGCCAAGGGGGCGGAGGACGGATCGGAGATGGGGGCCTATTGCCATCTGAAGCAGCCGCAGCGCGAAGCGAACCTCCGCCTGCGGTTGGAGGAATACCTGCCGTTCGGGCTGGAGCCGGGAATCATCTACGCGACGTGACGCGGCGCACCGCTTCGTACCGCATCGACGCGCGATAACAGACTGCCGCGATCGGCAGCCAGAGGGTCGGGGACAGGGCCATGACAGGCGACTACACACGGTTCACGCACCGCCCGGATCGGCGCTATGCCGGCGTCCTGATGCAGCAGGGCCGGGTCACGCTGGACGCCGACTGGAACGAACAGACGGCGATCACCGCGCGCCAGCTGCGCATCCAGGCGCTCGACACGTTCGGGCCGGCCGCGGTGGCCTGGCTGAACACGCCGGACGCCTTCCTGATCGCGCCGCTCGCCGGACCGCCGGCCGACGTCTCGATCGGGCCCGGCCGGCTCTATCTCGACGGGCTGCTCGCCGAGGCGTTCGAGGCGGAGGCGCCGACCTACCTGTCGCAGCCCTTCCTGCCCGATCCGCCGCCGCTGCCGGCGCAGGGCGACGTCATCGCCTATCTCGACGTCTGGCTGCGCGAGGTGACCTATGTCGAGGACCCGCTGCTGCTGGAGAAGGCGCTGGGCGGGCCCGACACGACGACGCGGGTGCAGCGCGTCTGGCAGGTGAAGTGGGCGGCGGTCGAGGGCGAGGCGGCGTGCGGCGTCGACCTGGACGCAATGTTCCCGCCGTCCGCGGGGCGCCTGACGACCTCGGCCTTCGCGCCGCCGCCGAGCGGCGACCCCTGCATCCTGTCGCCGACCGGCGGCTATCGCGGGCTCGAGAACCGGCTCTACCGGGTCGAGGTGCAGACGCCGGGGCCGCTCGGTACCGCGAAGTTCAAATGGTCGCGCGACAACGGCTCGATCGTCTCGCCGGTGGAGGCGGTCGCGGTCAGCGGCACCGAGACCGTGCTGACCGTGGCGCGCATCGGCCGCGACAAGGTCCTGCGCTTCCGCGCCGACGACTGGGTGACCGTCACCGACGACCATCGCGAGCTGATGGGTGAGCCCGGCGAGATGGCACGGGTCGTCGACACGGACGAGGCGGCGCTGACCATCACGCTGGATCGGGCGCTGCCGACGGGCGGCGGCCGGGCCTTCGGCGCGAACGCGACGGAACTGGCCGAGCGCCATACGCGGGTCCAGCGCTGGGACCAGAATTCCAGCAATGCGACGATCGACGCGGATGGCCTGATCGACGTCGTAGCGGGGCCGATCGCGATCGAGGACGGCGTGAACGTCGCCTTCTCGGTCGATCCGGCCGGCGGCGCGTTCCGCCTCGGCGACTACTGGGTTTTCGCCGCGCGCACGGCAGATGCCTCGGTCGAGATCCTGACGGACGCCCCACCGCGCGGCATCGAGCACCACTATCTGCAGATCGGCGTGATCAGCGGCCTGGGCGGCGCGATGGAGGTGCAGGACTGCCGGCCGCGGCCGCAGGACTGCGCCTGCTGCTGCACCGTCAGCGTCGGCAGCACCGAGAATCAGCAGGGCGACTATCCGACCCTGGCGGCCGCCGTCGCGGCACTGCCGGGTATCGCGCCCGACGAAGAGGTGCCGGTCACCATCTGCCTGCTGCCCGGCATCCACGAGATCGAGGCGCCGGTCGTCATCGACCGCGCCCGCGTCCGGGTCCTCGGCTGCGGACCGGAGTCGCGGCTGAGCATCGGGCGCGGTCCGGGCCTGATGATCGCCGGGGAAGGGGACGTGCTGGAATCCTTCTCGGCGGTGGCGGAGAACGAGGCGCCGATCGTCCTGCTGCGCGGCGAGGGCCAGCGGCTCCTGGACCTGGACCTCTGGAACCAGGGATCCGGTGCGGCCGTATCGGCGGAGGGCGTCACCGACTTCGCCATGGAAGACTGCCGCATCCGCGCATCCGGCGGCGTCCAGCTGCTCGGCGAGCGCATCGTCGTCGCGGGCAACCGCATCGCCGAGGGACCCGTGCGCGTCGCGGAGGGCGCGGACACCGTGCGGATCGAGGACAACGACCTGACCGGCTCGCGCTCCAGCGCCATCCACCTGGGTGGACGCAAGCCGGCCTACGACGTCGAGATCCTGCGCAACCGCATCCGCGGCGCCATGGAGAACGGCATCGCCGGCGGCTTCTTCGATCCCCAGGGGGTCGAGGACGGCATCGTGATGGGGCTGCGGATCGTCGGCAACGAGATCATCGACTGCGTCTCGGAGCAGGTGGAGCGGGAGAACGGAGCACCGTTCGGCGGCATCGTGCTCGGCCGCGTCTACGACCTGGAGATCCACGACAACCGCATCGAGCGCAACGGCGGTCAGGCGCGCGTGGCGGTGTGCGGCATCTTCGCGGCGCACAGCCGCAACGTCCAGATCACCCGCAACCTGCTCCGCGACAACGGCCGCCTGCCCGACGGCGAACTGCTGCCCGGGCCGCAGGCGGGCATCATGCTGCGCAATGCGGGCACGACGGCGGTGATCGACCCGCACGGCAAGGAGAGCGGAACCTTCCGCGTGAGCGCGGTGGCGGCCGTGCGGATCGACGGCAACGTGGTCGAGAGCCGGCGCGGGCCGGCACTCTGGATCGCCGGCATGGGCGCGATGCAGATCCGCGACAACCGGCTCGCCGCCATCGACATCCTCGCCGACCTCCAGGACGAGATCACCGACGCCGCCGACGCCTATGTCGGGAGTGTCTATCTGATGAACCGCGGCCTGCCGGGCTACATGGCCGGCTGGCTCGCGGCGCTGGGCTTCGACGGGCTGAAGGAGGGCTTCACGCTGCAGGGGCAGCCGGTCGAGCGGCTCGTCGTCGGCGGACAGGTGCAGTTCACCGGCAATCAGGTGAGGCTCGATCTCACGGCGCCGACCTCGGAGCTGGCACTCGCCAACATGCTGATCTTCTCGCTCGACGACACCTCGGTGGCCAACAATCAGAGCGAGGGCGTGCTGGGCCGGGACCTGCTGCTGTGCGACCTGCTGAACTTCGCCATCACGACCCGGGTCACCGGCAACGGCTTCATGTCGACGCCGCTGCTCACGGCCTTCTCGATCCTGTCGCTCGGGCTGTTCAACCACTGCACGAACAACCAGGCGACCAGCTGCATCCGGGCCTTCGGCTTCTCGCCGAAATCCTTCATCGGCAACAACGCGGTCATCTGGCCGCACCCGCAATATTGCGCTGAAGACAACATCATCGGGGCGATGTGACCATGGCCAAAGCAGCCAGCAAGACCGTCGGCGGCGCGCGATCCGAGGCGCTCGGCGCCGTGGCCCGCGAGCCGACCGCAGTGGCGACGCTCACCGCCGCCTTCGACCGCATCGAGGACGAGCGCCGCGAGCAGGTGAAGCTCGACGCGGTTCGCACCCGCGCCGAAACCGCGATGCTGACCGAGGAAGTGCAGCGCTTGACCAAGGCGCACGGCAAGGATCACCCGCGCGTCATGCGGGTGACCGCAGCGCTGGAATCGGTCGAGCGGCAGGCGAAATCGGCCGAGGCGCTGGCGCGGCGGATCGAGGCGACGGCGGCTCCCGCCGCCGGTGGCTGGACGGCCACCGGCCGCGTCCGCGAGGCGGCCGGCAAGCCGCTCGCCGGCGTGGAGGTGGGCTTCGTCGCGGCGACCGGCAAGCAAGCGGAACTGGCGCCGGCGACGACGGACGAGGACGGCGAGTTCTATGCGACCTATCCGGCCGACCTGGTGAAGAAGCTGATCGAGGCCAAGGCGCAGTTCTCGCTCGTCGTCCGCCGCGGCCGCACCATCATCCACCGCGACCCGGAGACCTTCATGCTGCAGGCCAACGCCGTCCGGCAGTTCCGCGTCGAGATTCCGTCCGGCAAGGAGCCGCCGCCGAAGGAACCGCCGTCGAAGGTCCCGCCGAAGCAGAGGTGAACGCGGGCAGCCTCAATGCGCGGCCGGAGGCGTGGACGCGGTGACTGACGCTCGCCGCTGGCGCGCTCGCCGGGAGAAGATGTTCAGGACTTCGACCAGGGCCGAGAAGGCCATCGCGGCGTAGATGTAGCCCTTGGGCACGTGGGCGCCGAAGCCGTCGGCGATCAGGGTGGTGCCGATCAGCAGCAGGAAGCCGAGCGCCAGCATCACCACGGTCGGGTTGGCGTGGATGAAGTTGCCGAGCGGATCCGCGGCCAGCAGCATCACGCCGACTGCGACGAGGACCGCGATCACCATGATCGGCACGTGGTCGGTCATGCCGACCGCGGTGATGATGCTGTCGATCGAGAAGACGAGGTCGAGCAGCAGGATCTGGCCGATGGCCGCTGCCGCGGTCATCGTCACCTTGCCGCCGAACATGTCCGGGCCCGGATCCGGGTCGACGCTATGGTGGATCTCCTTCGTCGCCTTCCAGACGAGGAAGAGGCCGCCGGCGATCAGGATGAGGTCGCGCCAGGAGAAGCCGTGGCCGAAGGCGGAGAAGATCGGCTCCGTCAGCTGCACGATGATCGCCACCGTGCCGAGGAGGCCGAGACGCAGCACGAGGGCGCCGCCGATGCCGATGCGCCGGGCTCGCGAGCGCTGCTCTTCGGGCAGTTTGTTGGTCAGGATCGAGATGAAGATGAGGTTGTCGATCCCGAGCACGACCTCCATCACCACCAGGGTGACGAGGGCGATCCACGCGGCGGGATCGCCGGCAAGGGCAATCAGATAGTCCATTTGACGGCACACCCCATCGATTTGCTGCGCGGTTCAACGAGCCCGCGCGGGATTCGATCCTGCCCGGAACGAAAAGAAAAGTCCGCCTCGGCGACGCGAGGCGACAGATGCCGAGCCGCCGTCGCCCGACGCCGTCGTCCCCACGGCCCCGTCCCACGTCTTCGGTCCCACGTCTTCGGTCCCACGTCTTCGGTCCCACGTCTTCGTCTGGCCGGGCCGGCCCTGCGGCCTATCTGGTTAGGACGGCACGGGTGCAGGGACGGTGGGATGCAGTTCGAAATCGACGTGATGACGACGCTGGTCGCGACCATCGTCGTTCTCCTGATCGGCCGTCTCCTCATCGCCCGGGTCGCCCTCCTGCAGCGCTACAACATTCCGGAGCCGGTGGTGGGCGGACTGCTGGCCGCGGCGGCGATCACCGCCGCGCGCGCCGGGCTGGGCGCCGAGATCACGTTCGACATGTCGCTGCAGGCGCCGCTGATGCTGGCGTTCTTCGCCACGATCGGGCTGAGCGCCGACGTGCGCACGCTGCTGCGCGGCGGCCGCAGCGTCGTCGTGTTCCTGCTGGTCGTCGTGGTCATGCTGGCGCTGCAGAACATCGTCGGCGTTGCGGCCGCCTGGGGGCTCGACCTGCATCCGCTCACCGGCCTGCTCGCCGGATCGATCACCATGTCGGGCGGGCACGGCACCGGCGCCGCTTATGCCACCCGCTTCGCCGACGTGGACAATCTGCAGGGGGCGATGGAGCTGGCGATGGCCTGTGCCACCTTCGGGCTCGTCCTCGGCGGCATCGTCGGCGGGCCGGTGGCGCAGCGGCTGATCGCGCGCCACAAGCTGGCGCCCGCCCAGGGCGAGGGCGGCGCCAAGGACGCCGTTCCCGGCGAGATCGCCGCCGCCACGCGCCGCACCCTTTCGCCCGAGACCTTTGCCGAGACGCTGCTGCTGATCGTGCTCTGCATCGTCGCCGGGCGCACCATCGCGGCCCTCCTGGACGGGGCATGGCTGACCCTGCCGGCCTTCGTCTGGACGCTGATGACCGGCGTCGTTCTGCGCAACCTGCTGACGCTGACGGGGCTGCGCCGGGTCGACGACGCGACCGTCGACCTGCTCGGCACGGTGTCGCTGTCGCTCTTCCTCGCCATGGCGCTGATCGCCCTGCGCCTGTGGGAGCTCGTGTCCCTGGCGCTGCCGATCCTGCTGATCCTGACGGCGCAGCTCACGGTCGTGGCGCTCTATACGACCTTCGTCACCTTCCGGGTGATGGGCCGCGACTATGATGCGGCGGTGATGGCGGCCGGCCATTGCGGCTTCGGCATGGGGGCGACGCCGACCGCGATCGCCAACATGCAGGCGGTGACGGCGCGCTACGGCCAGTCGCGGCAGGCCTTCCTGATCATCCCGATCGTCGGCGCCTTCCTGATCGACATCACCAACGCCTTGATCATCCAGGGCTTCCTCGCCCTGCCGATGTTCGGTCTCTGAGCGGGAGGCCGCCATGACCCGCCCGTTCGTCCGCCTCTTCGCCCTTCTGGCCCTGGTTCTGCCGATCGCATTCCTCGGCGCCTGCAGCCCGGCGCCCGACGAAGCCGCGGTGCGCGCCACGGTGCAGGAGCGCCTCGATGCCGCGTTCGCCGACCCGGTCCTGGAGATCGCGGACTTCAAGCGCCTGGGCAGCGGCCCGCTGGCCGACGGCGAGGACGGCGCGGAACGGCGCATCGTCTATTACAACGCCAGCTTCACCCTGTTGCGCGACTATGCGTTCGGCGACTGGGAGGCGCTGAACGCGGCGGCCCTGGCGAGCCTGCTCGGCGCGGCGGACCGCGGGCTGGAAGGGATCCGGCCGGGTGGCAACGCGCGCGGCGACGTGCTGCGGGTGCGCGGTGCGGTGTCGTTCGTGCGCACCGGCGACGGATGGCGTGCGGCGCCCTTCGTGGCGCCGCCGGTCGAGGCGCCGCCACCGCCCGACAATACGGGCCCGCCGGCGCTCGCCCGCAGCCTGATCGAGAGCATCGCCGCACTGTTCGACGACCCGCCCGGCCGGGAGACGGAAGCGCGGGCGATCATCACCGAAGAACTGGCGGCGGCGCACCGGCTGATCAGCCTGCGCCTCGACCGGCTGCAGCGCGCCTTCGTCGTCGCGGGCGGTCCGGCGGGCGGCGAATACGATCTGGTCGCCCGCGCCATCGCCGCCGGTAACGAAGCGGCCGGCATCCGCTCCACCGGCGTCTCGACCCAGGGCAGCGTCGAGAACGTCCAGCTGCTGCTCGACGGTTCGGCCGAGGTGGCGATCCTGCAGAACGACGTGGCGGCCATGGCGGCGACCGGGCAGGGACTGTTCGGCGGTCGCGGACCGGCACCGTCGCTGCGGGCGCTGGGGAGCCTGTTTCCGGAGCCGGTCCATATCGTCGTGCGCGCCGACGGCCCGATCCGCAGTGTCGCCGACCTGCGCGGCCGGCGGGTGGATCTGGGCCTGCCCGACTCCGGGTCGCGTCCGACGGCGCTGGCGGTGCTCGCGGCGCACGGGATCGGCCCGGAGGACCTGGGCACGGCCGGCGGGTCGGGGCCGGTGCGCGCTGCGGCGGCGCTGACCGCCGGCGAGATCGACGCCTTCATCAGCGTCATCACCGCGCCGGCGCGCGTGATCCAGCGCCTGTCGGCACGCACACGGATCCGGCTGCTGCCCCTGGACGCGGCGGCCGTCGCGGCCCTCGCGGCGGAGGATCGCAGCTTCGTCCCGCTGGTCCTGCCGGCCGCCACCTATGCGGGACAGGCCGTCGCGGTGCCAACGGTGGCCGTGACGGCGGTGCTCGCGGCGCGCACCGAGATGCCGGCGGTCGAGGTCGAGGCGGTGCTGCGCACGGTGTTCGAACGGGTCGACTTCGTCGCGGCGGGCAGCGCGGCCGGCGCGCTCGTTTCGGCCCGCCGCGCCCGCACCGGCCTGACGCTGCCCCTGCATCCTGCGGCGGAGGCCTATTTCGCCGCCCGGCTCCCGGAAAAGGGGCGGTAGGGCGGCTGGGCCGGGCCGGGGAGGGTCCGGCGGCGAGGAGCCGGAACTTCCTGATCGAGGAGCGATTATCTCCTGCGAGTACGGCGAGGCGACGTGTGATGCCGGCCGAACAGGAGGAGGCCGGCGTTGCGCGGCACAGGTGACGAAGCGGACGAGGGATGGGCGATCGACAGAGGCGAGCTGCTGGAACTCGTCGTCGAGAGCGCGGCCGATTTCGCGATCTTCACCACCGATCCCGACGGCATCGTCACCAGTTGGAACACGGGTGCCGAACGTTTGGTCGGGTACACCGAGGAGGAGATGCTCGGGCGGCCCGCCGACGCGATCTTCGTGCCGGAGGATCGTGCCTCGGGGGCTCCGGAGCAGGAGCGTCGCATGGCCGTGGCCGAAGGCCGGGCGACCGACGAGCGGTGGCATCTGCGCCGCGACGGCACGCGCTTCTGGGGGTCCGGGCTGCTGATGCCGCTGCGCGGCGGGAACGCCTTGCGCGGCTTCGCCAAGATCGTGCGCGACCGCACCGAGCACCACCTCGTCGGCGAGCGGCTGCGCGAGAGCGAGGCGCGCTTCCGCCTGCTGGCGCGGAGCATTCCGCAGCTGGTCTTCGCCACCCGCGGCAACGGCGACCGAACCTGGGGCAGCCCGCAATGGTGCGACTTCACCGGACTGTCCGAGCCGGACAGTCTGGGATATGGCTGGCTGGACGCCGTGCATCAGGACGACCGCGAGGCGACGGTCGAGGCTTGGCAGGTCGCCCCTGCGGCCGGCGAATATTATGTCGAGCATCGTGTTTTCCGCGCCGCCGACGGCACCTATCGCTGGCACCAGACCCGGGCCAAGCCGCTGGTCGACAGCGGCGTCGGGGGCGAATGGGTCGGCACCTCCACCGACATCCACGAGATCCGCGGGCTGCAGGAGCGTCAGCAGGTCCTGCTGGCCGAGCTGCAGCACCGCACCCGCAACCTGCTCGCCGTGGTTCAGGCGATCGCGCACCAGACGCGGCGGACGAGCGGCTCGCTGGATGATTTCGAGGTCGAATTCGAGAACCGGCTGCGCGCGCTGAGTCGCGTCCAGGGGCTGCTGCCGCATGCCGAGCGGGGCGTGGTCGACCTGCGCACGTTGGTCGAGGCGGAACTTGCAGCCCTGGGCGGCAACACCGACATCGCGGGCAAGGTGACCGTGGGGGGACCCACCGTGGGCCTGCCCGCCGGTGCGATCCAGGCCCTGGCGCTCGCTCTGCATGAACTCGCCACCAATGCGGTGAAATATGGAGCGCTCGGTCAGCCGTCCGGGAAACTGACGGTGACGTGGCGGGTCGCCGCGGAAAGCGACCAGTCCTGGGTGGAGCTGGACTGGCGCGAGGCGGGCGTCCGCATGCCGCCGGCCGAAACGCCCCGGCGGCGCGGCTACGGCAGCGAACTGATCGAGCGGGCCTTGCGCTACCAGTTGCGGGCCCGGACGCGGCTGGATTTCCGGAACGACGGGGTCCGGTGCTCGATCTCCATTCCAGTTCCGGCGAACGAGGGGGGACGGCCGTGACGATGCGAAAGAGCGACGGCCTCCAGGAGCGCCGTGTGCTGGTGGTGGAAGACGATTACCTGATCGCCAGCAGCCTCGCCGGGACGTTGGAGACGCACGGCGCCGAGGTGATCGGCCCGGCCGCTTCGGTCCAGGAGGCCCTGCAGCTGATGGCCGGAGAGGCGCGGCTCGATGCTGCGGTGCTGGACGTCAATCTGGCCGGCGACCGGGTCTACAGGGTGGCGGACGCCCTGTTGGCGCGCGACGTGCCCTTCGCCTTCGCTACCGGCTATGACGCCTGGATCATCCCCGACGTCTATGCCGGGGTACCGCGCATGGAGAAGCCGGTGGACCCGGAAGCGCTGATCCGGACCCTCGCCGCGGAGGTGGCGCGGCGGGCATAGCGTGCGGGGGCCGCGAGCCCCGGCGTCATGGCGCCGCGGCGCGGGCGATGCCGTCGCGGGGCGGTTGCGCGGGCGGGCCGGCCGTGCAAGATCGGGCGCGGATCGCACGACGAATGTCGCCCAGCAGGAGCACGCCCATGGATTTCGCCTATACGGACAAGGTCAAGGAGCTGCAGCAGCGGCTCACCGACTTCATGGCGAAGGAGATCGTGCCGCGCGACCATTCCTGGCACCAGCAGGCGGAAGCCGGGCAGTTCCCGCCCGACTTCTACTGGGACCTGAAGGAGAAGGCGTTCGAGCAGGGCCTGTGGAACATGTTCCTGCCGGGCCTGAAGGACGACGAGCCGGGCACGCGCTGCACCAACCTGGAATATGCGCCGCTGGCCGAGATCATGGGGCGCGTCTACTGGTCGCCCGAGATCTTCAACTGCAACGCGCCGGACACGGGCAACACCGAGATCTTCCACATGTTCGGCACGCCCGAGCAGAAGGAGAAATATCTGAAGCCGCTGCTGCACGGCAAGATCCGCTCGGCCTTCTGCATGACCGAGCCCGAGGTCGCCTCCTCCGACGCGACCAACGTGCAGACCTCGATCCGCCGCGAGGGCGACGAGTGGGTGATCAACGGCCGCAAGTGGTTCATCACCAACGCCGCGCACCCGCTGCTGGGCGTCATGATCGTCATGGGCGTCACCAGCCCCGACGCCGAGGTGCACCGGCGCCAGAGCATGGTGCTGGTCGATCCCGGCACGCCGGGCGTCACGATCGCGCGCAACATCCCGGTGATGCACCACATCTCGCCCGAGGGCCATTGCGAGGTGGTGTTCGAGAACGTCCGCGTGCCGGCGTCGAACATCCTGGGCGAGGAGGGGGCGGGCTTCGCCATCGCCCAGGCGCGGCTCGGGCCGGGACGCATCCACCACTGCATGCGCACCATCGGCCAGTGCGAGGTGGCGCTGGAGCTGATGATCGACCGCGGCCTGAACCGCAAGACCTTCGGCAAGCGCACCATCGACCACGACACGGTGCGCGAGGCGGTGGCCCTGTCGCGCATCGAGATCGACCAGGCGCGCCTGCTGGTGCTGCGCGCGGCGTGGCGCATCGACCAGGAGGGCAACAAGGCGGCGCGCGACGACGTCTCGGCGATCAAGGTCGTGGCGGCGCGCCTGCAGACGACGGTGACCAACCGGGCGATGCAGGTGTTCGGCGCGATGGGCCTGACCCCCGATACGCCGATCTCCTATCTCTGGACCTGGGGCCGCGCGCTGCAGTTCATCGACGGACCCGACGAGGTGCACCTGCGCACCATCGCCCGCGGCGTCGTCCGCCGGCAGGAGCAGAACGGCATGAGCCGCGTCATGCCGCACTCGTTCAAGCAGAGCGCGTTGTTAGGCTGAGCCGCTGCCTCCTGTTTCACCGCCGTGCCCGCGTCACTGTCATGCCCGGACTTGATCCGGGCATCCAGGGCCGCGGCCCGAGCGCCCGCCCTGGATTGCCGGGACGAGCCCGGCAATGACAGTGAAGAGGATCGGTGCGATTCCCGTCTGCTTCCCCGGACGCGCAGCGATCCGGCGTCCATGGTCGTGCCGCATCGCCGCCGACAGGCCCGGGCGGAAGGGTGGACCCCGGATCTTCGCTGCGCTCCGTCCGGGGAAGCAAAGGGGGCGGGGACCGACCTCGTGCTTCGAGACGGCCGCTGCGCGGCCTCCTCAGCATGAGGCCACTGTGTCCGCCGGGTAGAACAACCGCGTCCTGAGCCTGAGCGCTTGCCGTGGGTTGCCGGGTCGAGCCCGGCAATGACAGTGACGAGGATCGGTGCGGTTCTCGTCGGCTCCCCCGGACGCGTAGCGATCCGGGGTCCATGGTCGTGCCGCATCGCCGCCGACGTCCGGGCGGAAGGGTAGACCCCGGATCTTCGCTGCGCTCCGTCCGGGGAAGCAAAGGGGGGACCGGCCTCGTGCTTCGAGATGGCCGCTGCGCGGTTTCCTCAGCATGAGGCCTACTGTGTCCGTCGGGTAGGACAACCGCGTCAGCGGGCGTCTCGAAGGGCGGGGGTGGCCGGTCCACAGGGACGCCCCAGCCGCCGGTTGCCACCTTGCGTGGCGGGGCGGCGGTGGTAAGGTTCGCGCGGCTGCGCCGGCACCCCGTGCCGGCGGTTTTCTACTGCGCGCGATAGACTCCGAGGGAGCTCCAGGAATGGCGAAGATCAAGGTCGTAAACCCCGTCGTCGAACTCGACGGCGACGAGATGACGCGGATCATCTGGCACTTCATCCGGGAGAAGCTGATCCTGCCCTATCTCGACATCGACCTGAAGTATTACGACCTGGGCATGGAGAAGCGCGACGAGACGGACGACCAGATCACGGTCGACGCCGCGAACGCGATCAAGAAGTACGGCGTCGGCGTCAAGTGCGCGACGATCACCCCGGACGAGCAGCGGGTCGAGGAATTCGGCCTGAAGCAGATGTGGAAGTCGCCGAACGGCACGCTGCGCAACATCATCGGCGGCACGATCTTCCGCGAGCCGATCATCTGCAAGAACGTGCCGCGCCTCGTGCCGGGCTGGACCCAGCCGATGGTCATCGGCCGCCACGCCTTCGGCGACCAGTATCGCGCGACGGACTTCGTCGTGAAGGGTGCGGGCAAGCTGACCGTGACGTTCCAGCCGGCCGACGGCAGCCCCGCCGAGGTGCGCGAAGTCTTCGACTTCCCGGGCGGCGGCGTGGCGATGACCATGTACAACCTGGACGAGTCGATCGCCGGCTTCGCCCGGTCGTCGTTCAACTACGGCCTGCAGCGCGGCTATCCGGTCTATCTGTCGACCAAGAACACGATCCTCAAATATTACGACGGCCGCTTCAAGGACATCTTCCAGGAGATCTTCGACAAGGAGTTCGCCGACCAGTTCAAGGCGAAGGGCCTAACCTACGAGCATCGCCTGATCGACGACATGGTCGCGGCGGCACTGAAGTGGTCCGGCGGGTTCGTCTGGGCCTGTAAGAACTACGACGGCGACGTGCAGTCGGACACGGTGGCGCAGGGCTTCGGCTCGCTGGGCCTGATGACCTCGGTCCTGCTGACGCCGGACGGAAAGACGGTCGAGGCCGAGGCGGCGCATGGCACGGTGACGCGCCACTACCGCCAGCACCAGCAGGGCAAGGAGACGTCGACCAACCCGATCGCGTCGATCTTCGCCTGGACACGTGGCCTGAACTATCGCGGCCAGTTCGACGGCACGCCGGACGTCAGCCACTTCGCCGAGACGCTGGAGAAGGTCTGCATCGATACGGTCGAATCCGGCTACATGACCAAGGACCTGGCGCTGCTCGTCGGCCCTGACCAGAAGTGGCTGACCACGACCCAGTTCCTCGACAAGCTGGACGAGAACCTGAAGAAGGCGCTCGCCTGATCGTCCTTACCCCGTGTCGTGCCCGGACTTGATCCGGGCACCCGGGGCCGGAGACGCGGCCGTGAATCGCCGGGTCGAGCCCGGCGATGACAGTGGGAGTGGCGAGACCTACAGCAGGTTCTTGAAGATGTTGCTGCGCAGGATCGTCGGCTCGATGACGACGATCAGCGTCTCGCCGTCCTTGAGGTAAGCGCCGCCGGCCGGCGTTCCGGTCGGCAGGCTGAGGTCGCGGCTGGACCGCGGCGGCGCCTGGAGTTCGTGGGCGTTCTGCTGGTTCAGCACGACGATCCGAGTGACCGGCTGGTACCGGTCGCTGCGGTCGAGATCGACGAACAGCCGTTCTTCGCCGAGATAGGCGGTCCCGACCCGGTCGCGCTCCTGGATGTCGTCCAGGCTGTAGCGGTGCTGGAAGAGTCCGCCAACCACCGGCGCGCCGCTGAGCCGCAGCCGGTTCTGGTCGATCGTGGCGACCCCGTCGGCCGCCGATGCGGCCAGGGTGCCCCGCCCGGTGCGGATGACCACCTCGCGAACCTGTGCCGTCTCGCCGCTACCGGTCAGCAGCGGGATCGTGCCTTCGTGCGCCCGCTTGAAATAGTTGAGTTCGACGCCCTGCGGATCGTCGTGCGAGGTGCCCGACGGCGCCGCTGTCCCGGCGCTCCGCCCGCCGAGGCCGTCCCCGGTGCAGGCGCTGGCCGCGAGGGCCGCCGACAAAGCGAGCATGGGCAATCTGGGCATCGGACTCTCCCGCCGCGGACGTGTCGCTCCGCAAGGATGAGATGGGGACGCCGACGCCGCTCGGCATCCGTCGGATCGCACGCAGGGCGCCGATGCGGCGATGCGTGCCGCGTCCTGTCGTGCTACCTTCGGCAGCATCGACAGGGCAGAGGAGCATCCCGCGTGAGCGTTCGCTATCATCTGGTGAGTTCGATCACCTGACCCTGGGTACAGCGGGCCGTGATTGCCCTGCGTGCCAAAGGGGTCGCCTTCGAGACGACCTATATCGACCTTCGCGACAAGCCGGACTGGTTCCTGCGAATCTCGCCGCACGGCAAGGTCCCCGTGCTTCGGGTCGACGACGTCCCGCTCTTCGAATCCAACGCCATCGCCGAATATCTCGACGAGACGGTGTCGCCGCGGCTGCACCCGGAGGATCCACTGAAGCGGGCCCGCAACCGGGCCTGGACGGACTTCGTGCCCGACTTCGCACGTGCCCTGAGCGGCGTCTACTACGCCACCTCCGAGGCGGCGATGCAGGAAGGGCTGAAGTCTGCGCCATCGGCCCTCGGGCGGGTAGAGAAGGCGTTGGCGGAGGAGCGGGGCAACGACGGCCCCTACTTCAACGGCGAGCGGTTGAGTCTCGTCGATGCCGCCTACGCGCCGTTCCTGCAGCGCTTCGGTCTGGTCGAGCGGCGGCTGCAGAGCGGCCTGCTCGGCCCGTTCGCGCTGATCCGCGCCTGGTCGGAAGCGCTGCTTGCCGACGAAACCGTCCGCGGCTCCGTGCCGGACGGCTTCGAGGAGGCCTTCGTCGCGACGCTTACGCGGCGCGGCGCCCACGCCGCGACCCTGCTCCGCTGACGCGGGGGAGGGCGCGGGGAGCGGGGGTCACTTCGGCAGCAGGAGGTAGTAGCCGCCGCGCGACTTCATGCGCCCGGCGGCGGCCTCGGCCTCGGCGCCGGCGCCCCAAAACAGGTCGCCGCGGACGGGGCCCCGGATCGCGCCGCCGGTGTCCTGGGCGACCAGCAGGCGGCGGATCGGGCGGTCGTCCGTCAGTGGATGGTCGGCGTCCAGCCAGACCGGCACGCCATAGGGTACGAAGCGCGGATCCACGGCGAGGCTGCGGCCGGGGGTGAGGGGGGCGCCCTGCGCGCCGATCGGACCCTCGCCCGACAGCTCGCGGAAGAAGACGTAGGACGGATTGCGCCGCATCAGGGCGGGCGCTTCGTCGGGGTTGGCGCGCATCCAGTCGCGGATGGCCTGGAGCGACATGTCTTCCTTGGCGACGGCACCGCGCTCGATCAGGTCGCGACCCACCGCGAAGTAGCGATGGCCGTTCTGCGCGGCGTAGCCGACCCGCACCGCGCCGCCGTCGGGAAGCACGACGCGACCCGACCCCTGGATGTGCAGGAAGAAGGCCGCGACCGGGTCGTCCACCCAGAGCAGTTCGAGGCCGCGCCCGTCGAGAGCGCCGGTCTCGATCGCAGCCCGGTCTGCATAGGGGCGGAGCGCGCCGTCGACGATGCGGCCCGCAATCCGCTCGCCCTTGAGGCTGTCGCGGAAGGCGCCGAGATCGACGGTCACGAGATCCGGCGGGCGCTTCATGAGGGGGATCGTGTAGGGACCCTGCCGGGTCCGCGATCCGCGCAGCTCCGGCTCGTAATAGCCGGTGAACAGTCCTTCGGCCTCGTCGCCGTTCGCCGCACGCCAGGGGCGGAAGCGATCCTCGAAGAAGCGGCGGGCCGCTGCGGCGTCGGCGGGCTTCGCGGCCGCGGCCTCGCGACAGATCGCCTGCCACCGGCCGGCGCTGCCGAACTCGCGCAGGTCGCCCATCGCGCGGTCGGCGGGCAGGCCGGCCATGCGGCTGCAGGAGCGGAGGAAGGCGCCGAGCGCCTTGCGGGGATCGTCGGCGCCCCAGCCCGGAAGGGCGTCAAAGCCGACGGCCGCCAGCGTCAGCCGGTCCGGTTGTTCGGGGGCGGTCGTCTCGGTCTGCTGCTCCCTGCCGCAGGCGACGGCGAGACACAGAAGCGACAGCGCCGCGAGGCGCCGCAGCCCCCGGATCGCGAACGGCATCGGGGAACGACCTATTCGGGCGTGCGGGTGGCGATCAGGTACCAGTTGGGATCCTGCGAGCGGATGTCGCGCGCGAAGGTCCAGATGTCCGTCACCTCGTCGACCAGATCGGTGCGGCCGGAGACCACCTCGCCCTCGCCGTCACGGGTGACGTTCACCTGCTCGGAGACGAACTTCACGGTGATGTGCGCCTCGCGTTCGTCGATGCCGGCACCGACGATGTCCACCGACTTCACGCCCACCAGGGTGGAATCGAGCGCATGTCCCGCGGCTTCACGCTCACGGATGACGCTCTCCAGATTGGCATAGACCTCGCCGCTGGTGAGCGGCCGCAGGGTGTCGCGATCGCCGTTGGCGAAGGCGGTGACGATCATCTCGAACGCCGCGCGGGCGCCCTTGAGGAACTCGGCTTCGCTGAAGGCGGGTGCGGCGATCTTGATCTGGGCCAGCCCGGCCGCCGCGGGAGAATCGGCCGCGACGGTCGACTTGCTGCGGTCCGGCAGCGCGACCACATTGTCGTTCGCTCGCGAGTCGGCGGCAGGTTTCCCATAGCCGGCGTTGCGGGGCCGCTCGTTGCCGGTACGACGGCCGAGCACACTCCGCAGGCGCAGCACAAGAAAGGCGGCGACCATCGCGAAGAAGATGATGTCGACGAAGGGAAATCCGCCTTCCATTACGACCGCTCCGGTGGGACGGTGTCGTTCGGGGGACGCCCGAGAAATCCGGCGCCGGCAACCAGAACGCCCGTTGCCTTGCATGCCGAGACGACAGGCCGGCAGTGCGGACGACTAGGGCTCGAAGAGACATAAGTGGTCGCCCCGGAAAGGGCAAGGATGGCATACGCAGTGCTCTTGGCGTTCGTCGCCGTACCGATCATCGAGATCGCGATTTTTATCCAGGTCGGCGGACTGATCGGCCTGTTCCCCACCCTGCTGATCGTGCTGGCCACGGCCGTCGCCGGTACGGCGCTGCTGCGATCCCAGGGCTTCCGGGCGCTGCAGAGTGCCCGCGCCACCCTGGACCGCGGGGGATTTCCGGCGCGTGAGCTGTTCGACGGGGTGTGCATCCTGATCGGCGGCGTGCTGCTGCTGACGCCGGGCTTCTTCACCGATGCCGTCGGCCTGCTTCTGCTGCTGCCGCCGGTTCGCGAGGTACTGCGAGCCTATGCGATGCGGCACGTCACTCTGCGGCCGGGGCCGGGCATGACGGGCGGCTTCGGCGGCGGTGGCGGCCCCGACCCGGGGCCCTTCGGCGGTACCCCCGGCGGCAGCCCCTGGGGGCGGGGGGCGGGGGCAGCGCGTGACGACCGCACCGGGCCGATCATCGAAGGCGACTTCGACGAGGTCGATCCGCGGGAGCCGCCGCGCCGGCCCGACGACGAGCCGCCCCGGCGGGACCTGCCGGACCGCTAGATCGCACCCATTCGACGGGAGCCGGTCAGGCCGCGGATACGACCCGCGGGCTGCGGCGCGGCATCGGCGCGGGAGCCTCCGGGGTTTCTCGCCGGACCGGGGCGGCGGTGGTGGTGACGGCGAGGTTGCGGAAACGCCGAAGTTCCTCGGTGAGCGCTTCCGAATGGTCGCGCTGCGCGTCCGCGATGGAATCCAGGCGCCGCCGCACGCCGAACACGGAGAAGGGCACGCAGGCCCAGAGGCCCGCCACCGCGACGATGGCCGCCTGGATCAGGATGTCGCCGAAGCCGGCGTGGATGACGGTGAGGGTGGTGGCATGGTCCATCGTGGGTACTCCGTCTGCGCTGTCGTGGCGGGCTAAGCAATCGACGGACCAAATGGGCCGGCACGGGAACCGTTGGATTCCCGCGCTGTTCTCCCTCTCAACCGACTTCCGGCGGCGCGGATCGCGTCGCAGATTGCAACGCTCCATGCGACGCGGCCGACATCCAACCCCGCGGCTGGACGTCCACGGCGATCCTCGATGTCCATCAACCCGGCATACCGACTGATGCACGGCCGCCCGATCATGGCGCGCCCGCCTTGGTACGGACCCGATCCACTGACGAACCGCACCGCCGGCCATCCCCGCTGCGACTGCCAACGCGACGGGGAGCCGCTCGGCGGGTCGGTGCCGGAGGGTCGCGAGACCGGCGAGGCGCCCCCGATGGCCACGGAGGCGCCAGCGGCACTGCGCACCTCCCGCCCGTCGGCGGTGCAGCGCGAGGTGAGCCCCTATCTGCTACGCCGTCTCCGGTCGCTGGAGGAGGTGTTGCAGCAGCGCGCCGGCAACAGCGCCAAGGAAGACGAGTGATCGGCTGCCGGACTCAGCCGTCGCGTGCGGCGGCGAGCACTTCCTCCACATGGCCCGGCACCTTCACCTTGCGCCAGACGGCCTTGAGCTGCCCGGTCTCGTCGATCAGGAAGGTCGATCGGTCGACGCCCATATACTTGCGGCCGTACATGCTCTTCTCGACCCAGGAGCCGTAGGCCTCGGCGACGGCATGCTCGGCGTCGGAGCCCAGCGTGAAGGGCAGCTGGTACTTCGCCTTGAACTTGTCGTGCGACGCGACGCCGTCCGGTGAGACCCCGATCAGCACCGTGTTGGCCGCCTCGAAATCCGCGATGCTGTCGCGGAAGCCGCAGGCCTCCTTGGTGCAGCCGGGGGTGTCGTCCTTCGGGTAGAAATACAGCACCACCTTCTTGCCGCGCAGGCCGTCCAGCGAGACCTCGCCGCCGCCGTCGGTCTTCATCGTGAATGCCGGTGCGGGCTTGCCGGGTTCGACGCTCATCCCCTCACTCCGTCCTGTCCGTGGTGTCGTCCGCGATCTCCGCCGCCGGGCCGGCGACGATCTCCTCGTAGAGCGAGCGGGCGCGTTCGGCATAGTGCGCGAAACGCTCGCTCAGATCCGCGAAGTCTACGCAGCCGGCGCCGCGGGAGATCAGTTCGCGCAGCGCCTCCGGCGCCTGTTCCGCATCGAAGCGCTCGTCGGCGGTGAGGCGCAGGATCTGCTGGGTCCGGAGCCACAGCGCGTGAGCGGCGACCAGATCGTCGGCGGCCGTCTGCGACAGGACATCGGCGGCGGCGAGGCGCCGGAAGGCTTCGGGTGTCTCGACGGCGATGACCTCCGGATGCGCGCGGGCATGCCGGAGGATCAGGTACTGCGCGATGAACTCGACGTCGATGAGGCCGCCGCGCATGTGCTTGACGTCCCACGCCTGGGGCGTGCGGTTCGACTTCGCGATCCGCTCGCGCATCCCCGCCACGTCCGCCAGCAGGCGCAACGGGTCGCGCTCGGCGCGCAGCACCTCGTCGCGCAGCGCCCTGATCCGTTCCTGCAGGGCGGCTGGGCCGCTGATCGGCCGGGCCCGGGTCAGCGCCATATGCTCCCAGGTCCAGGCGGACTGGCGTTCGTAGGTGCTGAGATAGTCGAGGTGGGTCGCCAGCGGCCCGTCGTTGCCGGCCGGCCGCAGCCGCAGGTCGGCCTCGTAGAGCTTGCCTTCGCCGGTCTGGCTGGTGATCGCGGTGACCAGGCGCTGGGTCAGCCGGATGTGATAGGGCGCCGCGGCCAGCGGGCGGGGGCCGCCGGAGCGGGCGTCGACCGGCGCATCGTAGACGGTGACCAGATCCAGGTCTGACGTCACGGTGAGTTCGCGGCTGCCGAGCTTGCCGAAGGCGACGACGGCGAGCCCGTCGTCGGGGAAGTCGCCGTGCTGTGCGGCGAAATCGGCGGTCACCGCGGCCTGCAAGCGCGCGATCGCGATGTCGGCGACGTCAGAGAGCGCCCGGCAGGCGTCGAGCGGGTCCAGCGTGCCGCGCAGCATCTGCACGCCGATCTGGAACTTGCGGTCGTTGGCCCAGCGCCGCGCGGCATCCAGCGCGTCCTGTAGGTCGCCGACCAGCCCGAACGCCTCGTTCAGTTCGGCCTCGATCTCCGCCTTCGGCGGCGGTGGCGCGAAAAAGCCCTCGGTCAGCACAGCGTCGAGGACCACCGGGTGGCGGCTGAGCCGGTCTGCCAGATGGCGCGACGCGCCCATGATCTCGGCGACGAGGGAGAGCAGGCTGGGATTGGCGTGGAACAGCGAGAAGAGCTGCACGCCCGCCGGAAGGCCCGCCAGGAAGGCATCGAACTTGCGGATCGCCGCGTCCGGGTCAGGAGTCTTGGCGAGCTCGCCGAGAAGGGTCGGCATCAGCTCGGTCAGGAGCTCGCGGGCGCGCACGCTACGCGTCGGCCGCACGCGGCCGTGATGCCAGCCGCGCACCATGCCGGCGACCGTGGCGGGTTCGCGGAACCCCATGCCGCGCAGGGTCTCGATCGTGTCGGGATCGTCGTCGGCGCCGGTGAAGACCAGGTTCCCCGGTCCGCTCAGCGAGGCTTCCTCCTCGAACAGGACGGCGTAGTGTCCCTCGACGGTCTCCAGCCGCTGCCGGATCTCGCGTTCAAAGGCCGGGCCGTCGGCATAGCCCAGAAAGCGCGCGATCGCCGTCAAGCCGTCGGCGGCGGGCAGGCTGTGGGTCTGCTGGTCGGCGACCATCTGCAGCCGGTGCTCCACCCGGCGCAGGTAACGGTAGGCCTCGGCCATCTCGTCGCGCGCGGCGTCGTCTATATGGCCGGCCGCCGCCAGGGCGGCGAGGGCGGGCACCGTGGCGCGCTCGCGCAGGGCGGGATCGCGGCCGCCCCAGATGAGTTGCTGCGTCTGGGCGAAGAACTCGATCTCGCGGATGCCGCCGCGGCCGAGCTTCACGTTGTGGCCGGCGACCGCGATGCTCGCACCGCCGCGGTGCGCGTTGATCTGCCGCTTGATCGAGTGGATGTCGCGGATCGTCTCGAAGTCCAGGCTGCGGCGCCAGACGAACGGCCGCAGGTGCTGCAGGAAGGCCTCGCCGGCAGTCCGGTCGCCGGCGACCGGACGCGCCTTCAGCATGGCGGCACGCTCCCAGTTCTGCCCCATGCTCTCGTAATAAGCCTCCGCCGCCTGGGTCGACATGGCGAGCGGTGTCGATGCCGGGTCCGGCCGCAGCCGCAGGTCGGTGCGGAAGACGTAGCCGTCGGCGGTGCGCTCGCTCATCAGGCGGACGAGGTTGCGGGCCATGCGCACGAAGGTCTGGTTCAGCCGGTCGGGCTTCGACGTCCGGACCCGCTCCTCGTCGTAGAGAAGGATGAGGTCGACGTCGCTGGAATAGTTGAGTTCGCCGGCGCCGAGCTTGCCCATGCCGAGCACGATCAGCCCGCAGTCCGGTAGCGGGTCGCCCTGTTCCGGCATGTCTATCCCACGCAGCTCCGCCGCCTCCCGCAGCACCCGGGCGACGGCCCCGTCGAGCGTCGCCTCGGCGAGCCGGCTCAGGGCGTCGGTCACCCGTTCGAGCGGCCAGGTGCCGGTGATGTCGGCGAGCGCGATCGCAAGGCTGCCGCGTCGCTTGCCGCGGCGGAGCGCCGTCATCACGGCATCGTTCGGCAGCGGCGTCGCCGGCAGGGCCGCGAGTTCCGCCATCGCGGCGTCGAACGCGGCATCGGGCCCGGTCTCGAGCAGGCCGCAGGCGAAGGCCGGGTCGCGCGTCATCTCGGCGGTGAGGTGGGGGCTGCAGCCGAAGATGCCTTCGAGCAGCGCCCGGCCCGCCGGATGCACGGCGACGGCCTCGGCCCGGGCGGCCAGTGCCGCATCCTCGCCCCGCCGTGCCGCATCCGCCCAGGCGGTGAGACCGGTCGCCGCCGCCTGCGCGCTGGCGGGCAGCGGCATTTCCTTGATGCCGTCCAGGAACATGGCCATCTTGTCGAAATCTGGAGGCACACTGAGCGAAAGCGGCGAGCGCGGTCAAGCTCGTCCTGGGGCGAAACCTCATCTTGAGATCCCGGATTTTCCGCTCGCTGGCATGGAGTCTGGCCGCCGGCGTCACGGGGCTGCTCGTGCTGGTCGGGCTTATCGCCTGGCGGATGTCGCAGGGTCCGATCGCATTGGATCTCCTCGTCGCGCCGATCGAGCGCGCGCTGAGCCAGCCCGAGCGCGGCCTCTTCGTGCGGGTCGACCGCGTGCTCGTCGACCCCGTCGGCTTCCTCCAGCTTCAGGCCGAGGGCGTGCGGGTCGTCGACGGCGCGGGCGTTTCGGTGGCGGGCACGCCGCGGCTGCGCCTGACGCTCAGTTCGCGGGCTCTCGCGCGGGGGATGATCGCGCCGCAGGCGATCGAGCTGAGCGGGGTGCGGGTGCGGCTGTCCCGCTCCGAATCTGGTTCCGTCCAGTTGGGCCTCGACCAGCCTGCCGATCCGCCGTCGGGGGAAGCCGTGAAGGCCGACGCTGCCGCGGCGGGCGAGGAGAGCGCCGCCGCCTGGATCATCGCCGATCTGCTGCAGCCGCCGGACCCCGACCGGATCACGGGATATCTGCGCCGGGTATCGGTCGACGATGCCGACGTGCTCATGCGCGACGCGCAGCTGAAGCGGTCCTGGCGCATTCCCGACGCCGATTTCGAACTGCTGCGCGGCGACAGCGACGTGGTGGCTTCGATCGGCGGCGTGCTCGACGTGGACGGCCGCCCGCAGCGCACCCAGATCAAGGCGCGGCTGGACCTGGCCACGGCCGTCGCCGAGGTTTCGGTGTCGCTCGGCGACGTGCGCCCCGACATCGTCACGCAGATCCTGCCGGTTCTGGGCTTCCTCTCCGCCTTCGACGCGCCGATCTCGGGCGACCTCGCCTTCCGCGTGACACGGCGCGGCGGGATCGAGAACGCCGACGTGCATCTCACCGCCGGCGCGGGATCGGTCGGCGTCCCCGGGACGGGCCGGTCGCTGCCGCTGCGCGGGATGGTGCTGCGCGGGGCGACCGCGGGCGCGGGGCGCTTCGAGGTCGCGGAGTTCACGCTCGACGCGGCCGGGCAGCAGATCGCCGCGACCGGCGATCTGCGCTGGTCGGAGGAGGGGTCGCGAGCCGTGATCCGGTTCGTCGGGCTCAATCCGACCGTCCTGGCGGCGTTCGCGCCCGACCTGGCCCCGGCCGCCGGCATCGACCTGCCGCTGGACGGCTGGGTCGACGCCTTCATGCCCACGGGCGTGACGCCCGAGAAGATCGCGTTCGGCCTGCGGTCCGACGGCGGCCGGATCGCCTGGGGCGACTTGTTCCCGGAACCGGTGCGCATCTCCGGCCTCGAGATCGACGGCACCGCGGATCTGGCCGCCGGCCGGCTCCGGCTCGATCGCCTGTCGCTCGGTCTCGGCGGTCCGCGCGTCGAGGGCAGCGCCGTGCTGCAGACCGTGGACGGCGGCGCCGCGGTACAGGCGGCGGTGAAGGCACGCGACGTTCCGACGAACGAGTTGAAGCGGCTGTGGCCGAGGGGGGTGGCGAAAGGCGCCCGGGGGTGGGTGCTGGAGCATCTGTCGAACGGCGGCGTCAGCGAGGCGAATGCGCGCGTCGCGTTGGTCCTGGCCGGCGAAGGGCCGTCGGTCGCCATGGCGAGCGTGTCGGGCGAGATGCGCATCGACGGCGTCACCGCGGTCTACTGGGATCCGCTGCCGCCGTTCGAAGATGTCGGCGGGACCGCCACCTTCACCGAGGATCGCTTCGACTTGCATGTCGACGGCGGCCGCTACCGGAACATCCGGGTGCGCGGCGGCGACATGGCCTTCACCAACCTGAACGACGGCCGCGACCGCGAATTCGCGGACATCAAAGTCGACATCGAGGGCCCGCTGTCGGAGATCATCGCGGTGCTCGATCGGCCGCCGTTGGGTTACGCGAAGTGGCTCGGCGTCGCGCCGGCTGAAGTCGGCGGCACGGCCCGGGCGAGCCTCGGCGTACAGCTGCCGCTGCTGCAGCATGTTTCCCTCGATCAGATAGAGATCGCCGCGAATGCCGACCTCTCGGGCGTTCGCTGGCCCGATGCGGCGCTGGGCCAGGATCTGCGGGACGGCGCGCTGAAGCTCCGGCTCGACAAGGCGAGCATGGACCTCGTCGGCCGGGGGACGCTGGCCGGTGCGCCGGTGGAACTGGACCTGCACGAGGTGTTCGCCGGGGGAACGCGGCTGAAGGCGCGCGCCACGGTGGACGATGCCGCCCGGCGGCGCCTCGGCTATGATCTCGTTCCCTATCTCACCGGCCCGGTCGACGTGCGGGTCGACATGGAGGGCCGTCGCAGCCGGTCGGCCATCACGGCGCGCGCCGACCTGTCGCAGGCGGCGCTGGCCGTGTCCGAGGCCGGCTGGAAGAAGCCGGCCGGCGTCGCGGCGCAGGCCGAGGCCGACATCGTCTTGACCGACGGCAGGATGTCGGCGATCGACCGCTTCGCCCTGACCGCGCCCGGCGCATCGGTGGACGGCCGTGCCGCCGTCGATCCGGCGACCGGTGACTGGCGGCGCATCGACGCGCGACGGCTCCGGCTCGGCGAGCGCACCGATCTGGCCCTGTCCGTGAGCCGCGGCGCCGATGCGGGCCTGCATATCGACGCGCGTGGTGCTGCGATCGATCTGGCCCCGCTCATCGCCGCGCGGGACGAGGGGGATGGGCCGGCCGGCGATCGGGCGGTGACCGAGGAGCCCGCCGGCGAGCCGGGACCGCCGATTGCCGTCGTCGCCGATATCGGCCGCGTCTGGGTGAGCGATGCGCTGCCGATCGACCGCGTCGCCGGCCATGTAAGGTGGCATGACGGTCCCGGACCCGGCGACCTGCGCGGCCTCGTCGGCGGTACCGCACCGGTCCGCTATCTGGCGAGTGCGGCGGACGGCCGCCTTCACGTGGCGCTGACCGGGCAGGATTTCGGCCGGACGCTGCGGGCGGCGGGCCTGTTCGACACCATCGCCGGCGGCCCGTTCACGCTGTCCGCGACACGTCCGCTCGCGGCGCCGCGTACCTCGTCGTCGGGTGCAGGGGGGGCGCGTTACGTGGGCAAGCTCGACGTCGAAGCGTTCCGGCTGGTCAAGGCGCCGCTGGCGGCCCGCCTTTTCGCCGCGGCGGCACTCACCGGCCTCGCCGACCTGGCCTCAGCGGACGAGGGGGTCGCCTTCGCCGGCCTGACCGCGCCCTTCACCTACGGCGAGGGCAAGCTGGACCTGGAGCCGGGCCGGGCCTTCGGCTCGTCGGTCGGGATGACGTGGCGGGGTGGGCTGGATTTCCGCGCGGAGACGGCCGACGTCGTGGGAACTCTCGTCCCCTTCTACGCGGTCAACCGCGTGCTCGGCGCCGTGCCGCTGCTCGGCGACATCCTCACGGGTGGCGAAGGCGGTGGCCTGTTCGCCGTCACCTATGCGCTGGAAGGCCCGCTGGATGAGCCGGACCTGTCGGTGAACCCGCTTTCGATCCTGGCACCCGGCTTCCTGCGCGGCCTTTTTGGGGCGATTACCGACGGCAGGCGCGAGGATTGGGACCCTTCCGCCGACCCCGCCTGGCAGGACTCCGGCAAGCCGAACTGACACGCCTTGGGCGGGGCCCCGGGCGGCCGGGCGGTCGGGCCCCTGGGCGAGATGGTTACCCCCCGGATCCGGCGGGTTGTTTCGGTCCGCCTTCATGCCTAATTCTGAGGGCTGATTCCTCCGCGAATGGAGCGGCAGCCGTATGGCGCAGACGCATCGCAGCAAGGTGCTGATCATCGGATCTGGCGCCGCCGGCTACACGGCCGCGGTCTATGCCGCCCGTGCCGGACTGTCGCCTGTCGTCGTCGAGGGGCTGCAGCCGGGCGGCCAGATGACGATCACCACCGACGTCGAGAACTATCCCGGTTTCGCCGAGGTCATCCAGGGGCCTTGGCTGATGGAGCAGATGCGCGCCCAGGCCGAGCATGTGGGCGCGCGGCTGGTCTCCGACGTGGTCGTGAAGGTCGATTTCAGCGCCCGGCCGTTCAAGGCGTGGGGCGACGGCGGCGACACTTACGAGGCGGACGCCGTGATCGTCGCCACGGGCGCCCAGGCGAAGTGGCTGGGCCTCGAGAGCGAGAAGAAGTTCCAGGGCTTCGGCGTCTCGGCCTGCGCCACCTGCGACGGTTTCTTCTTCCGTGGCAAGGAGGTCGTGGTCGTCGGCGGCGGCAACACCGCCGTCGAGGAGGCGCTCTACCTGACGCACCATGCGTCGAAGGTGACGCTGGTGCATCGTCGCGACCATCTGCGGGCCGAGAAGATCATGCAGGAGCGCCTGTTCCGGAACCCGAAGATCGAGGTGGTCTGGAACGCGGTCCTGGACGAGGTCGTGGGCAATCCCATGCCCCCGGAAGTCACCGGCGTGCGCCTGCGCGACACCCGGACCGGTGAATTGCGGGATCTGGCCGTCGACGGCGTCTTTGTCGCCATCGGGCACCGGCCCAACACCGAGATCTTCGCCGGCGTCCTCGACACCGACGGCGAGGGCTATCTGGTGACGGCGCCGGACAGCACCGCGACCAACATCCCGGGCGTGTTCGCCGCCGGCGATGTGCAGGACAACGTCTATCGTCAGGCGATCACCGCGGCGGGCTTCGGCTGCATGGCCGCGCTCGACGCAGAGAAGTTCATCGCGGCCATGGAGGACGAGGCGGTGGCCGCCGCCGCGCAGTAGCTACGTCGTCTCTCAACAGACAACCGCCACAAAGGCGGGACACACCGGGGCGGGCGCCGCGGGCGCTGACCGACTCCGGGCTGGAGAACAGGGGACATGGACTGGGACAAGCTGCGCATCTTCCACGCCGTGGCCGAGGCGGGGAGCTTCACCCATGCGGGTGAATCGCTGAATCTGAGCCAGTCGGCGGTCAGCCGACAGATCCACTCGCTCGAGGACAGCCTCGGCGTCTCGCTGTTCCATCGCCATGCCCGCGGCCTGATCCTGACCGAGCAGGGCGAGGTGCTGAACCGCAACGTGCGGGAGATCTTCGCCAAGCTCTCGATGACCGAGGCGATGATCTCGGAGAGCAAGGAGCGGGCGAAGGGGCCGCTCAAGATCACCACGACGGTGGCCTTCGGTTCGACCTGGCTGACGCCGCATATGAAGGAGTTCCTCGATCTCTACCCGGAGATCGAACTGAGCGTCGTGCTCCTCGACACCGAACTCGACCTGTCGATGCGTGCGGCGGACTGCGCCATCCGGTTCACGCCGCCGCGCCAGCCCGACCTGATCCAGCGCAAGCTGAAGCGGGTGCGGTCGCGCATCTACGCATCCCCGGATTATCTCAGCGAGCACGGCATCCCGAGCGAGCCGGCCGATCTCGACCGCCACCATCTCATCGTCTACGGCGAGGATGCGCCGCAGCCGACGCGGACGATCAACTGGCTGCTGTGGCAGGACCGCGAGGGCGAGCCGCGCCACCCGGTGCTGAAGGTGAACAACATCTACGGCATCTACCGCGCGGTCGTCTCCGGACTCGGCGTGGCGGCGCTGCCCAGCTACATGGCGCGCATGACGCGCAACCTGGTGCACGTCCTGCCGGAGCTCGAAGGCCCCGAGACGATGGCCTATTTCGTCTATCCGGAAGAGCTGCGCCATTCGAAGCGAATCGCCGTCCTCCGTGACTTCCTGGTACGCAAGATCGCCGAGGACGATCAGGGCTGAGCGCTGCGCGCGGGGCTCATGACTAGCCATGCGGCATGTGCATGGCGGCACTGCCAAATACGAGGTGGTGCCGGCCGGCGGTAGGTATACATTTCCCACAGTCAGACGTTGCGACCCCGCAATATTTGACCTCTTGTTCCCCTTTCGGGCGCAAGCTCGACTTTCGAGGTTTTTTCCTCGGAGTCTCCCAGACGTGAAGCCTCCCTGTTCTACTTGGCCGGAGCCTCTGCTCCGGCCAATTTTTTTGTCTTGGGGCACCTCCGGCGCGTCCTCTCCTTGCGCTGGCGGCGGTGCTGCACCGCTTCGCCTATCGGAAACAGGCGCTGGCCACCCTGCCGATCTTCATCGGCGGCAAGGCCTGCACTGCCGATCTGCGCGGCTGGGAGAGGGTGTCGCCGGAATGGTCCCTGGCGATTACCTTCCTGATCCTGGGCACGGGAATCGCGTACTCGATCCGCCGGACGCGGGCGGTGGAGAAGGCACGGGCAGACTGACCCACAGGCGGCCGCTACGTTCTGCGGAGCGGCCAGCCGCAGGGACGAGAGATCTGATGGAGCGTCCGCTCAGGTGCCGAAGAAGTCGTTGCCCTTGTCGTCGGTGACGATGAAGGCGGGGAAGTCCTCGACCTCGATGCGCCAGACGGCTTCCATGCCGAGTTCCTCGTACTCGACGACCTCGACCCGGCGGATGTGGTCCTGGGCGAGGCGGGCGGCGGAGCCGCCGATGGAGCCGAGGTAGAAGCCGCCGTGGGTCTTGCATGCGTCGACGACCTGGCGCGAGCGGTTGCCCTTGGCGAGCATCACCTGGCTGCCGCCCTTCGACTGGAAATAGTCGACATAGGAGTCCATGCGACCCGCGGTGGTCGGGCCGAAGGAGCCCGAGGCGTAGCCGGTCGGCGTCTTGGCCGGGCCGGCATAGTAGATCGGGTGGTTGCGGAAATAGTCCGGCATCGGCTCGCCGCGGTCGAGCCGCTCCTTGATCTTGGCGTGCGCCAGGTCGCGGGCGACGATGATCGGGCCGGAGAGGGCGAGGCGGGTCTTGATCGGGTGCTGCGACAGGGTGCGGCGGATCTCGTCCATCGACTGCGTCAGGTCGATCTTCACGATGCCGGTGTTCAGCGTGGCGGGGTCGATCTCCGGCAGATACTGCGCCGGATTGGTCTCCAGCTGCTCAAGGAAGACGCCCTCGCGGGTGATCTTGCCGAGCGCCTGGCGGTCGGCTGAGCAGGACACGCCGAGGCCGATCGGCACCGAGGCGCCGTGGCGCGGCAGGCGGATCACCCGCACGTCGTGGCAGAAGTACTTGCCGCCGAACTGCGCGCCGATGCCCATCTGGCGCGTCATCTCCAGCACCTCGGCTTCCATCTCCAGGTCGCGGAAGGCGTGGCCGTCGCGGCTGCCCTTGGTCGGCAGGCCGTCGAGATAGTGGGTCGAGGCGAGCTTCACCGTCTTCAGGTTCATCTCGGCCGAGGTGCCGCCGATGACGATGGCGAGGTGGTAGGGCGGGCAGGCGGCAGTGCCGAGGGTGCGGATCTTCTCGTCGATGAACTTGCGCATCGCGGCGGGATTCATCACCGCAGGCGTCTGCTGGAACAGGAAGGTCTTGTTTGCCGACCCGCCGCCCTTGGCGCAGAACATGAACTTGTAGGCGTCGCCCTCGGTCGCGTAGATGTCGATCTGCGCCGGCAGGTTGGAGCCCGTGTTGGTCTCCTCGAACATCGAGAGCGGCGCCAACTGGCTGTAGCGCAGCCAGTCCTCGTTGTAGGAGCGGAAGACGCCGCGCGACAGCGCCTCCTCGTCGTTGGCGCCGGTCCAGATGCGCTGGCCCTTCTTGCCCATGATGATCGCAGTGCCCGTGTCCTGGCACATCGGCAGCACGCCGCCGGCGGCGATGTTGGCGTTGCGCAGCAGGTCGACGGCGACGAAGCGGTCGTTGTCCGACGCCTCGGGGTCGTCGAGGATCGCGGCGAGCTGCTTCAGGTGCGCCGGGCGCAGCAGGTGCGAGATGTCGTGGAAGGCTTCGCGCGTCAGCAGCGTCAGCGCTTCCGGAGCGACGGTGACGACTTCCTGGCCGGCAAATTTCTCGACGCCGACATGGTCGGTGGACAGACGGCGATACGGCGTCTCGTCCTTAGCCAGCGGGAACATCTCGGCGAATGAGAATTCGGGCATGGGTCGACCTCTCCCGGCGGGACTGGGCGGGTTGGGACATGCTCGCGCGCGCGGAGGCGGAGGCGCGCTCGCGTGGAGCCGAAGCGGTAACGGGAGAGGCGATATTACTTTTTGCGGAAGGCGTCCAGCGAGACGACCTTTTCGGCCGGCGGCGCATCGGCCGCCGGTTCGGCGGCATCGGCGCCGGAGGTGGCCTCGGCAGCGGGCGGATCGGCCGGGTCGGCGATCGCGCCCGGCATCTCGCCGGCCTCACCGGTCTGGAACTGCAGTCCGAAATTGACCGAGGGATCGACGAAGGCGCTGACAGCCTGGAACGGCACGCGCAGCCGCTCGAGGCTGCGGTTGAAGCTGAGCGTCACCTCGAAGGCGTCCTCCTTCAGTTCCAGTCCGAAGAACTGATGCTGGAGGACGATCGTCATCTCGTCGGGATAGGTCTCGCGCAGGCGCTGCGGGATGTTGACGCCCGGATGCCGCGTGCGGAAGGTGATGTAGAAGTGATGGTCGCCGGGCATGCCCTCGCGCGAGACGCGGGTCAGGACCTCACGCACCACGCCGCGCAGCGCGTCCTGGACGATGAGTTCGTATTTCAACAAATCCTGACTCATGCCCCATCCGACCGCGAGCGTGCGAGTGGGGGGCTTCTGTTGCCCGGTGCCCCCCGAACCGCGCTTATTGCTTAGGCAGCAACAGCGAGTGCGTCGTTATCGTTCGCACTTAGAAAATGGCCCGATATCGGTGGTACCATGCCGAGCAAAAACCACATCTTTACCGCGCGCGTCGATCCTGTTTCGCCCCCATGACTGCCGGCCGCGAGGCCGGCGTAGATGGTGGAGGCGCCGGGTACCGCCCCCGGGTCCGCAACGCTTATTCCATGTGGCGTTTATCGCCATAGTCGGGTGCTACCCGACGAGGGTTAATATAGGCGGTCGCGGATTTTCCGAAAGGGGTTCCTGCCCGCTGGGCACTGCGATACTACCGTCCGCCGCCAACATCGAGGTTCCATGCCACTCACGCCCGGCCAGTCCGAAGAGATCGAGCGTCTCCGCGCCGAGAGCACGCAGACGCGGCGCGCCACGGTGCCGGCGCTGGAGGAGATCCTCTACGAGGCGATCCCGGTGCTCGACCACGGGTTCGTGCGGGTCGTCGACTATATGGGGGACGACGGCGCGGTGGTGCAGGCGGCGCGCGTCTCCTACGGGCGCGGCACGCGGCAGGTGCGCGAGGATGCGGGGCTGATCCGCTACCTGTTGCGGCACCGGCACACGACTCCGTTCGAGATGTGCGAGATCAAGCTCCACGTGAAGCTGCCGATCTTCGTGGCGCGGCAGTGGATCCGCCACCGCACCGCCAACGTGAACGAGTATTCGGCGCGCTACTCCGTGCTCGACCGCGAGTTCTACCTGCCCGCGCCGGAGCAACTGGCGGCGCAGTCCACGGCGAACCGACAGGGCCGCGGCGACGTCCTGCAGGGGGACGAGGCCAGGGACGTGCTCGAGGTGCTGAAGGCCGATGCGACCCGCGCCTTCGATCACTACGAGGCGATGCTGAACGAGGACGCCGAGGGCGGGCGGCTCGTCGAGGACCGGGTCGGCCTCGCACGCGAGCTGGCGCGGATCAACCTGCCGCTGTCGGCCTATACCCAGTGGTACTGGAAGGTCGACCTGCACAACTTCATGCACTTCCTGGCATTGCGTGCCGATTCGCACGCCCAGTACGAGATCCGCGTCTATGCCGACGCGATGATATCGGTGTTGGAGCGATGGGTTCCGGCCACGTTCGCCGCCTTCCGCGACTATCGGCTGGACGCGGCGGAGCTTTCGGGGCCGGCGGTCGCGGTGGTGCGCCGGCTGCTGGCCGGGGAGGCCGTGGAGCCGGGGAGTAGCGGGCTCGCACCGCGCGAATGGCGCGAGCTGATGCAGCTGCTCGGGCGCGAGGCCTAGCAGCGGCTCGTGACCAAAATCACACAGTGTGCCGATCCGGCACGGTTGACAGTGGGCTGCCGCTTTACCCGCTGGCCGATTCGCGCGTAAGAGTTCAACGCGGACATGGGGTTTGCCCCTTCGAGACCTCACCGGTCGTCGGTCTGGAACAACGACGTACTGCTGTCGTTAGAAGCGGTGGCGGTATCGTCGGCATAATGGAGATTCGAATGAAATTCGCTGGGAAGGTGCTTGGAAGCGCGGCAATGCTGCTGGCCGTGGCGGCCTGCGGCGGCGGCACGCAGTATGGTGGCGGCCCGATGTCGGCCGAAGGCGACATGCGCGCGGCTCAGAAGAGTGCAGCAGGCTCTCCGTTCAACGAGAACCTCCGGAAGGGCTATCTCGAGCTCGCGACCAACGGCAAGCGCCAGGCAGACTGGATCGATTCCGGCATCTTCGCCCGCAAGGCGCGCCTGGCCGCCGAAGGCAAGGACGTCCAGCCGGTGATGCCGTCGCAGTGGGGCGACGACCCGAGCATGGGCGGCAGCACCCCGGAGACGCGCGCCGAACTCGAGGCGGCCCGTTCCGAGCTGATGGGCGTCCTGCCCGCCGCCCGTACCGCCAACCCGACGCAGGCCGCACGGGCTCAGGTGATGTACGACTGCTGGGTCGAGAAGGCCGAGTCGGTCTACTGGCTGGTCGACGACTGCAAGGCGAAGTTCTACGAGGCGATGAACGCGCTGCGTGGCCGTCCGGCAGCGGCACCGGTCGCACCGGCCGCACCGCCGGCGCGTGACTATCTCGTGTTCTTCGACTTCGACCGCTCGAACATCCGCCCGGATGCCGCCGACGTGCTGCGCCGCGTGAGCTCGGCCTACCAGTCGCTGAACTCCAACCGGGTCGACCTGATCGGTCACGCCGACCGCTCCGGCTCGGACGCCTACAACCAGCGCCTGTCCCAGCGCCGTGCCCAGTCCGTTCGCGACTATCTGTCGCGTCAGGGCGTGCCGGCCGCGAAGATCACGGCCACCGGCCGTGGCGAGGCCGATCCGCGGGTCCCGACTCCGGACGGCGTGCGCGAGCAGGAGAACCGTCGCGTCGAGATCCGGCTCCAGTAACCGGCCGACACTTTCGGTTCAGACGTGTCTACCAGGCGGCGCCCCACGGGGCGCCGCCTTCTTTTTTGCGCGTGCCGGCGCTCGCTTTCTCGCGCCTTGCCGCCGCTCGCCACCGCCCGCCTCTCGGGTTAAGCCATCGCCCTGCCGGCGCTTAACCAACTGCGTTCAGTTGCGATTAACGCTCCCGTCGCATCCTGTCGGTCGACTTTGGGGCGAATTGCGGACGGTGGACTTACGGTGGACAGGCTGGCGGGTTGGATGCACGCGATGCGCTCGGGCATCGGCGCCGCGTTGCGCGGCCGTGGCCGAACCCTCGGCCGCGACCGGCGCGGGAACACGGCGGTCGTCTTCGCCTCTGCGCTGGTCCCGCTGGTCGGCGTCGCCGGCGTCGCGACGGACGGCCTGCTCGGCTATCTCGTTCGGGACCGGATGCAGACATCGCTCGACTCGGCGGCCCTCGCCGCCGGGCGGGTCATGACGGGCGACAACTGGCAGGCCGACGCGCGCCGCTATTTCGACGCCAACTTTCCGCCTGGCTATCTCGGCACGACGATCACGTCGTTCACGGTCGTCCCGGACGCGAACCTGGAGACGTTGACGGCCCGGGCGTCGGTGTCGCTGCCGACCCGCTTCATGCATCTGTTCGGATACGACACCACCAGCGTCGACGTCGCGACGGTCGTCGCCAGGAGCAACCGCAGCGCTGAACTGGCGCTCGTCCTGGACGTCACCGGCTCGATGCGTTCCGGGGACAAGATCGGGGCGCTGAAGACCGCGGCGCACGACATGCTGGACATTCTCTACGGCAACGCGGAAACGCGCGACGACCTGTACGTCGCCGTCGTGCCCTATGCCGTAACGGTGAACATCGGCAAGGCGAACGACGACTGGCTGTCGATGGCGGACCGGGTGCACACCGACCCCGGTTCGTTCGCGCCGTCGACCTGGAAAGGCTGCGTGATGGCGCGCGGCAGCGGCAACGACAGGACGGATGCGACCCCGGCGGAGGCGCCGTTCACCAGCTTCTATTACGCCGCCGACACCGACAACCGGTGGCGCGACGAGGACGGGAAGCCGATAACGCCGCTGAAGGAAGCCAACGACTTCCGGAACGCCGGCACCGGTCCGAACCTGGGCTGCGGCCCGGCCATCACCTCGCTCGTCCAGTCGAAGGCGACCCAGAGTGCCGCCATCGACGAGCTGTTGCCGTGGCATCGCGGCGGCACCCTGGGCAGCCTGGGGCTCGCCTGGGGCTGGCGTGCGCTGTCGCCGAAGTGGCGCGGCCTGTGGAAAGAGTCCGAGGCGAAGCTGCCGCTCGATTATCACACCGACGGCATGGACAAGATCGTCGTCATGATGACGGACGGCGAGAACCAGCTTCACGACGAGCCGCCGGTCGGCCCCCGCGGCTCCGACTTCGGGGCGTACGGCCGCTTGAACGACTTCGGCTATTCGAGCTGGTCCGCCGGGCGCGACGAAGTCGACCGCCGGATGGCGCAGACCTGCGAGTCGATGAAAGCCGCCGGGATCGAACTCTACACCATCACCTTCGGCCCGGCGCCGGGGGCGGCCGCCCAGGAACTCTACCGCGGCTGCGCATCGAGCGCCGCCCACTACTTCCACTCGCCAACGAACGAATCGCTCATCGCGGCCTTCCGCAAGATCGGCGGCGAACTGAGCCAGCTGAGGATCGTCCGGTGACAGGGATCGCCCATCTCGTCAGGATCGGCGGGCATCTGCGCCGTTGCCGCCTCGCGGCGTGCGAGGCCGGAGCGACCATCGTGGAATTCGCGATGATCGTGCCCGTGCTCATCACGCTCATGCTCGGGCTGATCGAGACGGGCCTGCTGCTCACCGCCCAGGGGATCCTGGACGGTGCCGCGACCAGTGCGGCCCGCATCGGGAGCACCGGCTACACGCCGGCCAATACGACGCGGTCGGCCTACATGGCCAACTACATCGCCGCCCAGGCCTATGGGCTGATCGATCCCGCCCGCCTGCAGGTCACCGCCAGATCCTATCCGAACTTCTCGGCGATCGGCGAGGAGGGGGCCGGGACGGTCGGCTACGGCGACGCCAACGACGTCGTCGTCTACAGCCTCACCTATCCCTGGCAGGGCTTCACGCCCTTCCTCGGCGCCGCCTTCGGCAACATCACGCTCAACTCGACCGTCACCGTACGCAACGAACCACCCCCGCCAGGAGCCAATTGAGATGATCGCCTTTCTGCGTGCGCGCCTTCGTCGTGCGTGCCGGGCCTTGCCGCCGAACCTCGGCGAGCGCGGCGTGGCTGCGGTCGAGACGGCCATCGTCATCCCGATCCTGGTGATCCTGCTGATCGGCGTGGCGGAGGTCGGGTCGAAGATCCTCACCGGACACAAGCTGAACACCACCGCCAGCCGCGTCGGCGACCTGGTGACGCAGCAGCAGATGGTCACCCAGGCGGGTCTGGACGACATCTTCGCCGCGGTGGAGCACATCGCCGGCGAGTCGTTCGACGACCACGGGGTGGTCATCATCAGTGCGGTCACCGGCACCGACGGTTCCCCTGTCGTCGCCTGGCAGCGGCGCGGCGCCGGAACGCTGCAGGAGCCGAGCCATGTCGGCGCCGCGGGCGCGGTGGCACAGCTGCCGGGCGACTTTACCGTCGCCGATGGCGAGACCGTCATCGTGGTCGAGGTGATCGTCGCCAACGGCGGTGTCGTGGCCGACCTGATGACGCCGCATTCGGTCATTGCGAAGACGTCGCTGCATCGCGGCCGCATCAACGACCTCGGCAGCATCACGGGCAGCTGACGCGGTCGGGCCGAACGCCGATCAGACGTCGGTGAGCCGCCAGACCCGCGTGTCGCGCACGATGCCGCTCTCGAGTTCGGTCGAGGTCGGGACGGCGTATTCGGCGACGAGTTCCAGGCCGGTGGTGGGCACATAGGCGCGGCCGGGATCGCCCAGCAGCACCTCGATCCCGGCGGCGCGGCGCTGCCGCAGCCAGCGCACGATGCGCTCCGCGCCCGCCTTCTCGTAGCAGACGTCGCCCGCGACGATCACCTCGATCTCCGGTTCGTCCAAGGCGGCGACATCCCGCTGCGCCGTCCGCACGGTCACCCCGTTGAGCCCGGCGTTGAGACCGACGGCGGCACAGGCGAAGGCATCCTCGTCGACCGCGACCGCGCTGCGTGCCCCCGCCATGGCGGCGGCGATGCCGACGAGGCCGCTTCCGGCGCCGAGATCCAGTACGCTCCTGCCGCGCACCATCCCCGGATTGTCGAGGAGGTGCCGGGCGACCGCCTGCCCGCCGGGCCAGGCGAACGCCCAGAAGGGCGGTGGCAGATGCGCGTCCTGCATCAGCTTCTCGCTGGCGTGCCAGAGCGGCGTCACTTCGGTCGCGAGATAGAGGCGCATCTCGGGCAGCAGCGAGGGCGCTGCGACCACGGTGTTCCGTTCGATGAAGGCGACGAGTTCGGCCGGCGTCCTGGCGAAGGGTACCGCGACCGGGTCAGCCATGGGCGAGGGTCCCGGCGAAGACGATGCCCGCCAGAACGATCCAGCCGACCCAGCGATTGGCCTTGAATATCGCGAGGCACGCGGCAGGACGCTCGATGTCGACCGCGCGGATCTGCCACCCCATGTGAACCGCCGCCGCGGCAATGCCGATCAGGAAGGGGAGGCCCAGCCCCGCGACGGCTCCCGCCGCGGCGAGCAGAATGGCCGTCAGGCCGTAGAACATGACGAGCCAGCGCTTCGTCCGCGCGCCGAACAGCAGGGCCGTGGAGCGGACCCCGATGAGCGCGTCGTCCTCCTTGTCCTGGTGGGCGTAGATGGTGTCGTAGCCGAGCGTCCAGGCGATGCCGGCGGCATAGAGCAGCAGCGCGGGCGCATCGAGGCCGCCGGTCACCGCCGCCCAGCCGACCAGCGCGCCCCAGTTGAAGGTGATGCCGAGGAAGGCCTGCGGCCACCACGTCACCCGCTTCATGAAGGGGTAGATCGCGATCAGCGGCAGCGCGCCCAGCCCGACGGCGATCGCCGTCCCGTTCAGCGAGAACAGGACGAGCGCGCCGACGGTGAGCTGGACGGCCAGGAAGACCCAGGCGCCGCGCAGGGTCACGGCGCCGCTCGGCAGCGGGCGCAGGGCGGTCCGGGCTACCTTGGCGTCGAAGTCGCGATCGGCGATGTCATTGAAGGTGCAGCCGGCACCGCGCATCACGACCGAGCCTATGGCGAACAGGAGCGCCAGCCAGAGAACCGGCATGCCGTCGATCCCGGGATCCGCCGCCCAGGCCATGCCGGCGCCCCACCAGCAGGGGAACAGGAGCAGCCACGTCCCGATCGGCCGATCCAGCCGTGCCAGCCGTGCGAACGGCAGCAGCGGGGCCGGCAGCAGCCGGTCGATCGGGCCGCCGACGCCGATGTCGGTCGCAGTCGAGGCGTCCTGCCGAGCCATCGCGTCTCTCTCGTGTCTCGCCGCGCGCCGCCGACGCGGTGGCGCCGGATCCGACGAAGCCGTAGCCTAGATGCAGGCTCGCGAGGGCCGTGGCAATAGGATGGGACGACGTGACGCCGCGCCAGCCGAAAGTGCGCCTGTTCGTAGAGGCCGATCTCGCATCGGGCGTGGCGTCGCCGCTGTCGGCGGACCAGGCGCACTACGTCACGCGCGTCATGCGCCTGACCGACGGCACGCCGCTCGCCGTCTTCAACGGGCGCGACGGCGAGTGGTCGGCGGTGCTGGCGGTTGCGGGGAAGGCGCGGTGTGCGGTCGTGCCGGATGTGCGACTCCGGGCGCAGACGGCGTCGCCGGACGTCCACCTGCTGTGCGCGCCGATCAAGCGCCAGGCGTTCGATCTCGTGGTGCAGAAGGCGACGGAACTGGGCGTGGCGGCGATCCGGCCGGTGCTGACCGAGCGCACGGTGCCGGAGCGCGTCAACCTGGATCGGCTGCGGGCCATCGCCGTCGAGGCGGCCGAGCAGTGCGAGCGGCTCGACCTGCCGGACGTCCGCGAGCCGGCGGCGCTCGGCACGATTCTCTCCGGCTGGGACCCGAACCGGCGCATCCTCGTCTGCGACGAGCGGGGTTCGGTGCCGTCGATCGCAGCGGCCTTGGGCGAGGCGGCGCGCGGCTCCTGGGCAATCCTGACGGGTCCGGAGGGCGGCTTCGCGCCGCGTGAGCTTGACGGCCTGCGCGATCTGCCTTTTGTTACCGCGATTGGGCTGGGGCCGCGCATCCTCAGAGCCGAGACTGCGGCGATCGCCGCCCTGTCCGTATGGCAGGCACTCCTCGGCGACTGGGCGAGTGCACCGTCGTCAGACCCTCTCCGATAGGACAGGACCGAGCATGGCTGCACCACCGGCGCCAGGCGGCACGCCGATCACCGACCGGCGTCAGCTCGTCGAATGGTTCGAGCAGGGCAACAAGCCGGCCTCGGCATGGCGAATCGGCACCGAGCACGAGAAGTTCGCCTTCCGGCGCAGCGACCTCCGCCGCCTGCCCTATGAGGGGCCGGACGGTATCGGCGCCGTGCTGAACGGGCTGCTGCGCTTCGGGTGGGAACCGATCAGCGAGGGCGGCAACATCATCGCCCTGGCCAAGGACGGCTGCAGCATCACGCTGGAGCCCGGCGGCCAGTTCGAGCTGTCCGGCGCGCCGCTGGAGACGCTGCACCAGACCTGCGACGAGGTGCATACGCATCTCGCCCAGGTGAAGGCCGTCGGCGATGAACTCGGCATCGGCATGGTCGGCCTCGGCTTCGATCCGAAGTGGCGGCGCGAGGACATCGGCTGGATGCCGAAGGGCCGCTACCGCGTCATGCGCGAATACATGCCGAAGAAGGGCAAGCTCGGCCTCGACATGATGCTGCGCACCTGCACCGTGCAGGTGAACCTCGACTATTCCAGCGAAGCGGACATGGTACGCAAGTTCCAGGTCTCGCTGGCCCTGCAGCCGGTGGCGACGGCGATCTTCGCGAACTCGCCCTTCATCGAGGGCAAGCCGGCGGGAATGCTGAGCGCCCGCAGCCACGTCTGGACCGACACCGATCCCGATCGCTGCGGCATGCTCGACTTCGTCTTCGAGGACGGCTTCGGCTTCGAACGCTACGCCGACTACATCCTCGACGTGCCCATGTACTTCGTCTATCGCGACGGGAAGTATGTCGACGCGAGCGGCCAGTCCTTCCGCGACTTCCTGGAGGGCAGGCTCCCGGCGCTGCCGGGCGAGAAGCCGCTGATCACCGACTGGGCCGACCACATCACCACCGCCTTTCCCGAGGTTCGGCTGAAGCGCTACCTGGAGATGCGCGGTGCCGACGGCGGCCCCTGGCGGCGCATCTGCGCGCTGCCGGCGCTCTGGGTCGGGCTGCTGTACGATCAGGCCTCGCTCGACGCCGCGTGGAACCTGACGAAGGACTGGACGCGGGAGGAGCGCAACGCCCTGCGCGACGAGGCGCCCCGGCTCGGGCTGGCGACGCCGTTCCGCGGCGGCACCCTGCGCGATATCGCGGTCGAGGTCCTGAAGATCGCGCGCGCCGGCCTTCGTGCCCGGGCCCGCCTCGACCGCGCTGGCGAGGACGAGAGCGGCTTCCTGACGAGCATCGAAGAGGTGGTGTCCAGCGGCAAGACACCGGCCGAAGTGCTTCTCGACGCCTACGCGACGCGCTGGAACGGCTCGGTCGATCCGATCTACCACGAACTCGCCTACTGACGGGCGTCCCGACCGCCATGCCGGCGCCCGCCGCCTTCGCGCTCGACGGCCGGGTCGCCCTGGTGACCGGGGCGAGCCGCGGCCTCGGCTTCGAGATGGCGCGGGGGCTGGCGGCCGCCGGTGCGCGGGTTCTGCTGAACGGACGGGATCCGGCGGCGCTCGAGCGCGCCTGCGCCGCGATCGCGGCGGAAGGCGGCGTCGCGGAGCCACTGGCGTTCGACGTGGCTGACAGCGGGGCGGCGGATGCGGCGGTCGCGGACCTGCTGGCGCGCTCCGGCCGGTTCGACATCCTGGTCAATAATGTGGGGCAGCGCGACCGCCGGCCGCTCGACGCCTTCGCCCTGGACGACCTGCGCGCGCTGCTGGAGGTCGACCTGCTCGCGCCTTTCGCCCTGGCGCGGCTGGCGGCGGCGCCGATGCGGCGCGCGGGCCGCGGGCGGATCATCAACGTCACCTCCATCGCAGGACCTCTCGCGCGTGCCGGCGATGCCGCCTACACGATCGCCAAGGGCGGGCTGGCCGCGCTCACCCGGGCGCTCGCCGCCGAACTCGGGCCCGCCGGCATCACGGTCAATGCCATCGCTCCCGGCTTCTTCGCCACCGAAGCCAATGCCGCCATGGTCGCCGACCCGTCGATCGAAAAATGGGTCCACGGCAGAGCGTCGCTGCAGCGCTGGGGACGACCGGGGGAGATCGCGGGTGCGGCGGTCTTCCTCGCGTCGGATGCCGCGTCATACGTCACGGGCCATACTCTGATAGTGGATGGCGGAATCTCCGCACACTTCTGAAGGCTCAACTACAGATCACGCGCGCGTGATCCGTATCCGTGATTGCCGGCCAGCAAGACAATCCCTGACGAGACGGAATGGCAGGTCATTTTGTCCGCCTGTTTATGCGGATCGTTAGGCAGGTCTTATCGGATTGCGGGCACTTATCATCAAAGCGTTAGTCCAACGATTTGGTGCCCAATGAAACGCTTCATGCCGAACCTGATCGCCGCGGGCGCGGTCACTGTCTTGCTGGCAGCACCGGCTCTGGCGGAGAAGCCGTCCACCCAACTGATCGACGCTCGGTTTCTCGAAGAAATCCGCTCCTGGGCGGCGGCGCCGACGGTCCATCTGATCCTGCGTGCGCAGAACGAGCGCAACAGGGACATAACCGAAGAGCAGATCCTCGCGCTCGACAAGCAGTGGCGGGACGAGACGAAGGCCGACGCGCAGCCGATCATCGCGCAGCTCATCGGCAACCCGCTGTCGCAGTATCTGCTGCAGATCCAGGCGCGGTCGCTCGGTCTCTATCCGGAGATCTTCATCATCGACGCGAAGGGCCTGAACGTCGGGCAGAGCAGCGTCACCACCGACTATTGGCAGGGTGACGAGGCCAAGTGGCAGAAGACCTTCGCGGTCGGCCCCGAGGCCGTCTTCATCGACGAGGTCGAGTTTCACGAGAAGACCCGCACCCACCGCGTGCAGGTCAATATGACGGTGATCGATCCGGTGACCGCCAAACCTTCCGGTGCCATCACCGTCGAGGTGAACCTCGACGAACTGCAGCGGCGCAAGGCCGCTCCCACGACCTGATCTTCCGATCGCCTCGCGTATCTCTGGAGCCGACCCCATGAACGCTCTCGCCAACCTGCGCGTCGCGCACAAGCTGTTGCTCGCCTTCGCGATCCTGCTCGCCGTTATCGCGGCGACGAATGCAACGATCTTCTTTCAGGTCCGGACCATCGAGGAGGTACGCGATGCCGTGGCCGAGATCGAGGTGATTTCCGACGGGGCTGTCATGCTTCAGGAGGCGGCCGAGGATCAGCTCAACAGCATCCGCGGCCTGCTGATCAGCGGAGATCGCGCGCACGCTGCCGCATTCGAATCGTCGGTGGGCGACTTCGACGCACGACTGGCCCATCTGATGATGCTGCTCGCCGACGAGCCGGTGCTGCGAGCCGAGGTCGAGGCGTTGGCCACGACGGTCAGCGCATGGCAGTCGGGGGTCGCGCGGGTGCAGATCGACCGCACCCTCCACCCGATGACGCTGAACGAAGCGCGTGCCATCGAGGCGACGGGCGCGGGCGACGCCTTCCACAGGTCGATGCGCGAAGCGGCGCATCACATCAAGCGCGATCTCGCCGAGCATGAGGCCGAACTCGACGGTGCGATGCAGGGGGCCGTCGCGACGGCCGTGACCGCCGTGCTCGCCGGCGCCGCCATCTCGATCGTCCTGGCGGTCGGTGCCGTGCTCGTGCTGATCCGCGCCATCGGCGGGCCGATCCGCAGCATCACGTCCACCATGCGTACCCTGGCCGACGGGGACACTGGCGTCGTCGTGCCCTTCGCCGACCGCCGCGACGAGATCGGCGCCATGGCCGCCGCCGTAGAGGTCTTCAAGAACAATGCGGTCGAGCGGACCAAGCTCGAAGCCGAGCAGGCCGTCGAGCGCGAGGTCAAGGAGCGCCGTGCGGCGCAGGTGCAGGCGCTCGCCTCGGCCTTCGGACAGGCGGCCGAAGGCGCACTGGCAGCGGTCACCGGTGCCGCGACGGAACTCGAGGGAACGGCGCGGAGCATGAGCAGCATCGCCGAGGAAACGACGCGTCAATCCAGTGCCTCGGCCGCGTCGGCGCAGCAGACCTCTGGCAACGTGCAGACGGTGGCCGCGGCGGCGGAGGAGATGGCGTCGTCGCTGGGCGAGATCGCCCGCCAAGTGTCGCGTGCCTCCGAAGTGGTCCAGAATGCGGTTCGCGAGGCGGATCAGACCAACACCCAGGTCGGTGCGCTGAACGACGCCGCGCAGCGGATCAACGAGGTCGTGCGCCTGATCTCCGACATCGCCTCACAGACCAACCTGCTGGCGCTCAACGCGACCATCGAGGCGGCGCGGGCCGGCGAGGCCGGCAAGGGCTTCGCGGTGGTGGCCTCGGAGGTCAAGAGCCTCGCGAACCAGACCAGCAAGGCCACCGACGAGATCGCGGCGCAGATCGCGGCCATGCAGTCGGCCACCGGCAGCGTCGTGAGCGCCATCGGCGGCATCGGCAGGACGATCAGCTCCATCGACGAGATCACGACGACGATCTCGGCGGCGGTCGAGGAGCAGAACGCGGCGACGGGCGAAATCTCGTTCAGCGTGCAGCAGGCGGCGGCCGGCACGATGGAGGTCTCGCGCACGATCGAGGGCGTCCGTGAGGCCGCCGACGAGACCGGCAACGCAGCAAGCCAGGTTCTCGAAGCGGCGGACAGCATGGCCCGCGAGGCCAACACGCTGCGCGGCGAGATCGAGAAGTTCCTGTCGGGGCTGCGCGCGGCATAGGGACCGGCCGGGTCGCGGAGCCGAGGGCGAGAGAGCGCCGAAGGTGGGCCCTCTCGCCCACCGTCTCCGACGGTCGCCCTATCCGCACCCGCGCCTTACCGCGGAGTGTCGCCGCCTGTAATCTTCCCGTGTGGGGTGGGACCGAGTGTCATGCAGACGGAGCAGCCCTGGATATTCGACAACCTGAGCAAGGCCCTGGCGGACCCGGCCGCATGCGTGCCGACGGCCTTCTCTGGTGACGAGATCCGGGGCCGGATCCGGGAGGAGCGGACCCGATCCCTGCTGACCTTCTACGAGTGGCTGCCTGCGGTCGCCGGCCCCCCGCAGCGAAGCCTCGCCGACGCCTTCTCGCTGAAGCCGTGGCTGGGCAGCCTGATGATCCTGGAGCCGCTCGAAGACGGCGCCGACTTTCGCTATCGCCTCTACGGCAGTGCGATCGTCGAGGTGGCCGGCTTCGACATGACGGGCCGGAAGGTGAGCGATTTCGGCAGCCGGACCGGCGCGTTCTTCATGAGCATCTACCGGCGTTCCCTCTCCTCCGACAAGGTCTGGCTCACGCACAATCTCGGGGAGCACGCCAGGCGCTTCGTGGTGTGGGAGCGGCTGATCCTGCCTTTTGCGACCAGTGCGGGCGGGCGGCATCTCGTGGTGTCGAACATTCCCATCGCGGTGGCGCTGCCATCGGGCAAAGGCTAGTCCGACCGAACCGCGCGGGTTAGTGTCCCGGTCTCCCTTCGCCGCTTCGGGCGCGGAATGACCGCAAAAGCCATCTTTACGGGCTTCGGCGCCGGATGGCGCCGAAGCGGGACCGCCGCATGAGCGCGGTGGTCGAGATCGTCGTCCCCGTCTTCGCCCTCATCCTCTGCGGCTGGGGATTCGCGCGCGGCGGACTGCTTCCGCCGGGCGGTGCCCGCGCGGTCGGCGTCTTCGTCTTCAATCTCGCGATACCGGCGCTGCTGTTCCGGGCGATGGCGCGCGGCCTGCCGCCGTTCGGCGAGTCGGGCGGCCTGCTCGCCGCCTATTACGGCGGCGTGGCGCTGATCTATCTCACGGCCGAGCTGCTCGGTCGGCGCCTTTTCCGGATCGGCGCCGCCGAGCGCGCCGTCATGGGCATGAGCGCCGGCTTCTCGAACGTCGCCGTCATCGGATTACCGCTTGTGGCGCTCGCCTACGGCCATGACGGGCTGATCCCGGCCGTCCTGATCATCGCCTGCCATTCCCCCACCCTCATTACGACGACGACGATCCTGGTCGAAGCGGCCACGGGGCGCGGCGAGGGCGGACTGCGCGTGGCGCTGGCGACATTCGGATCGCTGCTCCGCAATCCCATCGTGGTCGGCGTGCTGGCCGGCATCGTCTGGGGCGGCGTCGGCCTCGGCATTCCGGGACCACTGCAGCGTTTCCTCGACCTGCTCGCGGGGGCCGCACCGCCGGCGGCGCTGTTCGCGCTCGGCGCTTCCCTGGTCGAGTTTCGCATCCGCGGCGCACTGCGCGAGAGCCTGCTGGTCGTGGCGCTGAAGCTGGTGGCGCTGCCGCTGCTGGTGTGGATCCTCGCCGCCTTCGTGTTCGACGTGCGGCCGCTCTGGACCGCCGTGGCCGTGCTCTCCGCCGCCCTGCCGACGGGGGCTAACGCCTTCCTGCTCGCGCAGCGCTACGACGTCTATGTCCAGCGCAGCGCCACCATCGTGCTGGTCTCCACGGTCGCGTCGATCGTGACGCTGTCGCTGCTGCTGACCCTGGTGCCGCCGCCGTGACCGTCAGTCGGCGGGGGCGGCGATCGAGGCGCGGCGATGGGCGCGCGGCGGCAGGTGGATGGTGCTGCCGACGGCACGGTTCCAGTTGCTGACGTCCTGGTTGATGAACAGCCCCGGCTCGACGAAATCGTGGCCGACGCGGTCGCCCTCGAAGCGCCAGACGATGTAGCCGGACCGGTTCGTGACGCCCAACTCCGCCCGGCGCTGCGGATGCACGAAGGCGGTGGTCGGCGCCCATACATACGGGATGCCGTCTCGCACGAACCGGTGATAGCAGTGCAGGTGGCCGGACGTCACGAAGCCGGGTCGCCGGTCCCGCAGCAGTTGCAGCACCGGCATCCGCGCCGAATCGAGCACGGATCCGCCATGTTCGCCCTTCGCGTCCGGTGCCGAGAGGAAGAGGGGCTTGTGCAGCATCAGGCCGATCCGTCGGTCTCCGGCCGTGGCGAAGGCGCGTTGGAGAAAGGCCGACTGTTCCGCCTCCGCCGGCAGGCCGCTGCCCATGATCTCGCTGTTCAGCAGGACGAAGCGCCAGCCGGGCATGTCGTGGACATGGCGGTCGGTGCCGAAGACGTCGCGCCAGACGGCCAGGCGGGCCGCCGTCACCGGCTGCTTGAGCCGCGGCCGGTTGCCCGGTTCGCCGACGTCGTGGTTGCCGGGTATCGCCAGCCACGGCACCCGGAGCCGTTCGATCTGCTCGCGCGCGAAGACGATGTCGTCGGGTGCATCGGGTCCGTTGAAGCTGACGTCGCCGCTGTGCAGGACCAGGTCCGGGTTCAGGCGCGCCATCTCCTCAAGGAAGATTTCCCAATTGTCCTGGAAATAGGCGTGGGTGCGGCTGAGATGGGTGTCGCTGACCTGGACGATGGTGAAGGCCGGCATCTGTTGCGTCCGACTCCGGTATTGGCGGTGAGAAATCCTAGCACGGGTGAACGATTTTGCCGTGCGGCTGTTGCCGGAGCATCCGAACAGCGAGGACGGTCATGCTCCAGATGAACGACGACATGCGCCGCTGCGTAGCGATCTGCACCGAGTGCCATCAGACCTGCCTGAGCGAGGCTTCGCGCCATTGCCTGGAGGCCGGCGGCCGGCACGTCGAGCCTGCGCATCTCCGCCTGATGCTCGCTTGCGCCGAGATGTGCCAGACGAGCGCCAGGTTCATGCTTCTGGGCGTCGACCTGCACCGACACACCTGCGGCGTCTGCGCCGACGTCTGCGAGGCCTGTGCCGTGAAGTGCGCCGAGGTGGGCGACATGGACCATTGCGTCGAGGTGTGTCGGCGCTGCGCCGAGCACTGCCGCAGCATGGCTGCCTGAAATCGGTCCGCCTCGGGGAAATGGACCGCGCGCCGGCCGCCGGCCGATGGCCAAAAGCGCCGAATCCGGCCGGCCACCCTTGACCATCGCGCCCGCATGCCGGATAGAGTGACGCGCGGGCGACGGCCCGACGACCGAGAGACGCAGAAGGACCACATGGCGACGGACATCAAGGTGCCCGCCCTGGGCGAGTCGGTTACCGAGGCGACTGTCGCCCGTTGGATCAAGCAGGCGGGCGACGCCGTGGCGATCGACGAGCCGCTGGTCGAACTGGAAACGGACAAGGTCACCGTCGAGGTGCCGGCGCCGAGCGCCGGCGTGCTGTCGGAGATCCTCGTGGCCGAGGGCGACAATGTCGAGGTCGGGGCGCTGCTCGGCCGGATCGGCGAAGGCGCCGGCAAGGCCGCCGCACCGGCGGCGAAGCCGGCTGCCGCACCGAAGGCCGAGGCGCCGAAGCCGGCGGCCGCACCCGAGGCCAAGCCGGCAGCAGCCGCCACCGCAGCACCCATGCCGCCGTCGGTCCGCAAGCTGGTTGCCGAGAACGACGTCGATCCCGCCGCCGTCGCGGCGTCCGGCAAGGACGGCCGTCTGACCAAGGGCGACGTGCTCGCCCATCTGGAGCAGAAGGCGGCCGCGCCCGCCGCGTCCGCCGCACCGGGCTCGAAGCCGGCGCCGGAGCGTGGCGAGGAGCGCGTGCGCATGTCGCGCCTGCGCCAGCGCATCGCCGAGCGCCTGAAGCAGGCGCAAAACACCGCGGCCATGCTGACCACCTTCAACGAGGTGGACATGACCGAGATCATGGCGCTGCGCGCGCGCTACCGCGACAGCTTCGAGAAGCGCCACGGCGTGCGCCTCGGCTTCATGTCCTTCTTCGTGAAGGCGGCAATCCAGGCCCTGAAGGAAATCCCGGCGGTCAATGCCGAGATCCAGGGCAACGAGATCGTCTACAAGAACTATTACGACATCGGCGTCGCGGTCGGGACCGAGAGCGGCCTCGTGGTGCCGGTCGTGCGCGACGCCGACAAGCTCGGCTTCGCCGAGGTCGAGAAGACCATCAACGGCCTCGGGCGCAAGGCGCGCGACGGCAAGCTGACGATGGAGGACCTGACCGGCGGGACGTTCACGATCTCGAACGGCGGCGTCTACGGCTCGCTGCTGTCGACGCCGATCCTGAACCCGCCGCAGTCCGGCATCCTCGGCATGCACAAGATCCAGGAGCGGCCGATGGTGATCGGCGGCAAGATCGAGGTGCGGCCGATGATGTATCTCGCCGTCTCCTACGACCATCGCATCATCGACGGGTCGGAGGCGGTGACCTTCCTGGTCCGCATGAAGGACTGCCTCGAGGATCCGCAGCGCCTGCTGATCGACGTCTGATCCCCGCGGGGGACGGGAGAGAACAATGGCTGACAGCTTCGACGTCGTCGTCATCGGCGGCGGCCCTGGCGGCTACATCGCCGCGATCCGTGCGGCACAGCTCGGCATGACGGTCGCCTGCGTCGAGAAGGAGAAGACGCTCGGCGGCACCTGCACGAACGTCGGCTGCATCCCGTCCAAGGCGCTGCTGCACGCCTCGCACATGTACGAGGAGGCGCAGACGGGCTTCGCCGGCTTCGGCATCAGCACGGGCAAGGTCTCCATCGACGTCGCCAAGCTGATCGCCGCCAAGGCCGACATCGTGTCCGGCAACGTCAAGGGCATCGACTTCCTGTTCAAGAAGAACAAGATCGAGCGTGTCCTGGGCAAGGGCCGGATCGCGGCGGCGGGCAAGGTGGCGGTCACCGGCGAGGGCGGCGAGCGGATGCTCGACGCGAAGAACATCATCATCGCCACCGGCTCCGAGGTCATGCCGCTGGCCGGCGTCGAGGTGGACGAGAAGCGCATCGTGACGTCCACCGGCGCGCTCGACATGACCAAGGTGCCGAAGCACCTGATCGTTATCGGCGGCGGCTATATCGGCCTGGAGATGGGCATGGTCTGGCGCCGCCTGGGCGCCGAGGTGACCGTGGTCGAGTATCTGGACTCGATCCTGCCGAACATGGACGGCGAGATCGCCAAGACCATGGACCGGCTGCTGCGCAAGAAGGGCTTCAAGATCCGCACCGGCCTGAAGGTGACGGGCGCCAAGACGACCAAGTCGGGTGCGGCCATCACGGTCGAGCCGGCGAAGGGCGGCGACGCCGAGACGATCGAGGGCGACATCGTCCTGCTCTCCATCGGCCGTCGGCCCTACACCGCCGGGCTGGGCCTGGAGGATGTCGGGGTGAAACTCGACGAGCGCGGCCGCATCGAGATCGACGACCATTTCCGCACCAGCGTCCCCGGCATCTACGCCATCGGCGACTGCGTGCGCGGCGCCATGCTGGCGCACAAGGCCGAGGACGAGGGCGGCGTCTGCGCCGAGATCATCGCGGGGCAGGCGGGCCACATCGACTACGACGCCATTCCGGCCGTCGTCTACACGTGGCCGGAGGCCGCCACGGTCGGCAAGACCGAGGAGGAGCTGAAGAAGGCCGGCGTCGCCTACAAGGTCGGCAAGTTCCCCTTCTCGGCCAACGGCCGGGCGCGGACGATGCACGAGGGCGACGGCTTCGTGAAGATCCTGGCCGACGCCAAGACCGACCGCGTCCTGGGCTGCCACATCATCGGCCCGGACGCGGGCACGATGATCGCCGAGGTGGCGCTCGGCATGGAGTTCGGCGCGGCGGCCGAGGACATCGCCCGCACCTGCCACGCCCACCCGACGCTGAACGAGGCGGTGCGCGAGGCGGCCCTCGCGGTGGACGGTCGCGCGCTGAACATGTGAGGCGCGCGCCTCGTTTCGTGTGTCATTGCCGGACTTGATCCGGCAATCCATCAACGGCTCAGGCTGAAGGTGGATGCCCGGATCAAGTTGGGGATGACACTCGGTTTGAGGATCCTCACCCCACCGTCATCACCGCCTTGCCGAGCACCTTGCGGTCGGCGACCGTCTGCAGCGCTTCGTGGACCTGGTCCAGGGTGAAGCGGTGCGAGATGTGCGGGCGAAGCTTGCCTTCCGCGACCCATCCGAGGAGCGTGCGGCGGCTGTCTTCCAGCAGCGACGGGTCGTGCCGCGTCGCCTCGCCGGCGCGGATGCCGAGGATCGACGCACCCTTGATCAGCACGTGGTTGACCTTCGCCTCGGGTCGGCGGCCGCTGGTGAAGCCGATCACGCAGACCCGCGCGCCCCACCTGAGACAGCGCATCGACTCGTCGAAGACGTCACCGCCGACGGGGTCGAAGACGACGTCGACGCCCTTGCCGCCGGTCAGGGCCTTCACCGCATCGCGCAGCGGTCCCTTCGTGTAGTTCACGACGTCGTCGGCGCCGAGGCGGGCGACCTCCGCCAGCTTGTCGTCGCTGCCGCCCGTCGCGATGACGCGGGCGCCCATCACCTTGCCGATCTGCACCGCCGCGAGGCCGGTGCCGCCCGAGGCGCCATGGACCAGCAGCGTCTCCCCTGCCTTCAGGTGGGCGCGCTGCGCCAGGGCGTGATAGGCGGTGTGGAAGGCCGAGCGGAAGGTCGCCGCCTCGGCGAAGTCGAAGCCCTCCGGCACCGGCCACAGCTTGTCGGCGCCGCACACGGCATACTCGGCGAAGGCGCCGGGCCGGTGCGCGGAGATCACCCGGTCGCCCACGGCGACGCCGGTCACGTCCGGTCCCAGCTTGCGCACCGTTCCCGCCGCTTCCAGGCCGGGCACGAACGGCAGCTCCGGCTTCAGCTGGTAGCCGCCGGCGCACATCAGCATGTCGACATAGTTGACGCCGACCGCGGCGACGGCGACCTGGACTTCGCCCGGCCCCGGTTCCGGCTCGGGCCAGTCCTCGATCCTCAGCAGGTCGTGCGGACCGAATTCGCGGCAGACGACGGCGCGCATGGTCAGCTCTTCTCCGTTCGATAGGCGGATGTGGTGAGGAACAGCACGGAGACGACGGCCGTGCCGATTCCCAGGATGATGAAGCCGGAGGCGTAGCCGCCGGTGGCCGACACGAGCAGCGTCAGGGCCGGCGGGCCGAGGACGACGCCCGAGAAGGTGACGCTGAGGACGCCGCCGGTCGCCTCGCCGACGCGGCCGGCGGGTGCGGCGCGGGCCGTCTCCGCCAGGAAGACGCCGTTCCAGCCGATCACAGTGGCGCCGATCGCGGCGCACACGGCGGCGATCACCAGGAAGGGCGTCGCGGCGGTGAACAGCGTGACCGCCCAGACCGACAGGCTCATGCCGAAGCCGAGCAGGGCCAGCATCACCCGCGGCGAGACGAGCCTGTCGGCGAGCCCACCCCAGAGGATGCGGCCGATCACGGCGGCGACCTGGGCGCAGGTCAGCGCCATGCCGGCCGCGACGAGGCCGAGACCCACACCCTCGGCGAGATAGGTGACGAGGAAGGCCGTGACGCCGATCTGCATGGCGGCGAACACGAGCGATGCGACGGCGAGCAGCCGCAGCGGCGGATGGGAGAAGACGAGACGGAGCGGGCCGGTCACGGCGCTCATCGAGAAGGGCCGGCGGACCCCGCGGTCGTCGTCGAAATCCTCACGCCAGAACTGCAGGAGTGCCGCCATGGCGACGCACAGGGCGGCAGCCGACCAGGCGGCGGTCCGCCAGTCCCAGGTCACTACGATGACGGTCAGCAGCGAGCCGGCGATGGCGTAGCCGATCGGCACGCCGGTCTGCTTGACCGAGAAGATCAGCGACATGAATCGCTGCGGCGTCCGGCGTGCCAGCAGGTGCGAACTGGCCGGCGTCATCGGGCCGTAGCCGAGGCCGACCAGCAGCGCGCTGGGCACCAGCATCCACGCCGCACCGGTCGGCAGCAGCGCCAGTCCCGCAGCCGAGGCGACGAGCGACACCTGGCTGACGCGGATCGGCCCCCAGCGCGAGACGAAGCCGCCGCTGACCAGCGTGGAGACGACCGCGCCGACATACATGATGCCGGAATACATGCCGATCCAACTCGGCGCGATGCCGAAGTCGGGTGCCGCCGCGGGCGCCATCACCGCGAGCGTCAGGTTGGCCATCGAGCCGAGTGCCTGCACGGCGAGCATCGCGGCCACCAGGACCGCGACCATGGCGTTCGACTGTCGTGCGGCCGGCGTGTCCTGCCCGGTCAATCGTGCAGATGCCGGCTGTCGACGTGGCGCTGGCGGACGCCTTCCGCGGCACGCTGGAGAATCCGGTGCACGCGCTCGGGGGCGAAGTTCGTCTGCGTCAGGGCGATGCCGATGTCGAAGACCTCGCCATAGTGGCGGATCAGCGTCCCGGACAGCTCGAACTTGCTCATGCCCTCGAACACGACGCGGCGCCCCTTCGCCTCCGGCAGCTTGGACGTGTAGCTGAAAACCCACCGGGCATAGCCGCGGTCGCCCTCGTGCACGGGGTCGAGCATGTCCCAGCGGAAGTCGTGCGCATCCCGCCAGAAATGTCCTTCGAGCATTCCGGCGATCGCCGTCGGGCCGGTGAAGGCCCCGTAGAACGTGTCGTGATAGACGCCGTCGGGTGAGAACAGGGCGCCGAGCCGCTCGCCGTTTCCGGATTCGACCGCCTTCGTGAAGCTGTCGAGTAGTGACATGAAACTCATCGTTTCCTCCATGGCGCCATTCTCCGGGCTAAGGCCGGAGAGGACAAGGGAGCCCCGCACCACCCGAGTCACCTCGGGGCGGGCCGTTGCCGGCCACGCCGCGGCCCGCTAGCGTCCCGCGATGTCGCCGCGGGGAGAGTGCGGCCGGGCCAGACGATTCGGTCCTCCCGCGGCATGTCCGGAAGGAATGAGCATGCGCTATCGTCTCGTCGGCTCCAACGGGTCGCCCTATTCAGTCAAGTTGCGATCCATCATGCGCTACCGGCGCCTGCCGTTCGACTGGGTCCTGCGGACGCCCGCGGTCCGGGCGGAGATGGCCGGCCTGAAGGTCCAGCTCGTGCCAGCGCTGCGCCTGCCCGAGGACGGGCGCTATCTCCTGGATTCGACGCCGATCGCCTACGAATTGGAGCGGCGCCATCCGGACGGGCGCGGCATCGTTCCGGAGGATCCCGGGCTCGCCTTTCTCAGCCACCTGATCGAGGACATGGCCGACGAGTGGGTGACCAAGGCGATGTTCCTCTATCGCTGGGAGGCGCCCGAGGACCAGGCCTATTGCAGCCGCTGGATCATCGCCGATTCGCGGCCCGACCTGTCGGGGGAGGCGTTCGAGGAGGCGGTCCGGGCGATCCGCGACCGTCAGGTCGGCCGCATGCCACTGGTCGGCTGCACGCCGGAGAACGCGCCCGTCATCAAGGAGAGCCTGCGGCGGGTGCTGGCGATCTTGGAGGCGCATGTGGGGCACGGCCGCTTCCTGTTCGGCAGCCGGCCGGCCCTCGCCGATTTCGGCCTGTTCGGCCAGCTGAAGACGCTGGACACCGATCCGACGCCGGGGCGCCTGATCCAGACCACGGCGCCGATGGTCGAGCACTGGCTGCGCCAGCTCGACGACGCGTCGGGCATGGAGGGCAGCTGGATCGATCCGGCGGCGCCGTTGCCGGCGGTGGTGATCGACCTTCTGAAGCATGCCGGCGAGGTCTATCTGCCGTTCCTGCTGGCCAATGCGCGGGCGGCGGATGCCGGGGAGGCGGGCTTCGGCCTCGACCTGCCGGGCGGGCGCTACGAGCAGGCGCCCTTCGGCTATCAGGCGAAGTGCCTGCAATGGCTGCGCGACGAGTACGCCGCCCTGGAGGGAGAGCCGGCCCGCCGGGTCCGCGACGTGCTCGGCGCGACGGGCTGCCTCGCCGCCTTCGACTGATCAGGCGGCGGCACCCGCCATCTGGCGCGCGACCAGGTGCGCGTAGAGGCCATTGCGGGCGAGCAGGGCGGCGTGCGTCCCCTGCTCGACCAGCCGGCCGTCGTCCATCACCAGGATCAGGTCGGCATTGCGGACGGTCGACAGGCGGTGCGCGATGACCAGCGTCGTGCGGTCCGCCATCAGCCGGTCGAGCGCCTTGCGGACCTGGATCTCGCTGAGCGCGTCGAGGTGCGAGGTCGCCTCGTCGAGGACCAGGATCGGCGCATCCTTCAGGAAGGCGCGGGCGATGGCGACGCGCTGGCGCTGGCCCCCCGAGAGCTGCGTGCCGCGCTCGCCCACCATGGTGTCGAGGCCGCGCGGCAGTGCCGCGACGAACTCCGACAGGGCGGCATGGTCGATGGCCGCCATCAGTTCGGCCTCGCTGGCGTCGGGTCGGGCGATGGCGATGTTGCCGCGCAGGGTGTCGTTGAAGAGGTAGGTGTCCTGAGCGACCAGCGCGATGCGCCGGCGCAGGGCATCGAGCGTCCAGTCCCTGGCGTCGCGGCCGTTCACGCTGACCGTGCCCGCCTCGGGGTCCCAGAAGCGCAGCAGCAGCTGCGCGATGGTGCTCTTGCCCGCGCCCGAGGGACCGACGATGGCGACCGTGGCGCCGGCCGGGGCCGCGAAGCCGACGTCCTGCAGCGCCGGCCGCGTGCGGCCCGGATAGGTGAAGGTGACGCCGCGCATGGCGACGGCCGGGGCGGCGGAGTCGATCGCGTCCTCGCCGACGCCGGGGCCGTCCTGCACCGGCACGGGCTCGGCGTGGATGCCGTGGACGCGCCGGGTGGCGGCGATGGTGTCGGCGAGGCGCCGGCCGATCTCGGCGATCTCCGCGACCGGCAGGAAGGCGGCCATCGCCAGGATCGCCAGCAGCGGCAGCATCGCCGCCTCCAAGGTGCCGGCGGTGACCAGCATCGCGCCGACGGCCACCACCGCGAGGCCGCCCAGGCCGATCGCCGCGTCGAGCACCGCCTTCTGGACGGCGAGGTCGCGGAAGAAGGGCAGGCGCGCGCGATAATAGGCGTCGCCGAGGCGGTCGAGGGCGTCACCGCGCGCCGCCTGCTGGCCGTAGGCGACGACCTCGGCCATGCCCTGGATGCCGTCGATCGCGTGGGCGTTGAGGCCGGCGAGGGCGGCGCGGGAGCCCGCACCCGCCCGGTCGAGCCGCCGCCGCGCGAGGAACGGCGTGGCGCCGACGAGGAGCAGGAACGGCAGCAGGACGGCGGCCAGCTGCCAGCCGCTGAGCAGCAGGGTCGCCAGCACGGCGCCCGGGACGAGCACCGCGACGAAGGCCGGTGCGATGGTGTGGGCGAAGAAATATTCGATCAGCTCGACGTCGTGGGTCGCCATGCCGACGAGGTCGCCGGTCCGCCGCCGCACCAGCCAGGCCGGCGCCAGCCGGTCGATCTTGGCGAACAGCGCGATCCGCATTTCCGACAGCAGGCGGAAGGCGACGTCGTGCGACACCCAGGATTCGAGCCAGTGCAGGATCGCCGTCGCCGGCGCCAGCACGAACAGCAGCGCCAGCCAGGGGCCGTAGGGCTCGCCCTGCTTCAGCGCCAGGACCACGAGACCGCCGGCGACGCCGACGCCGATCAGCGTGACGACCCGCAGGATGCCGAGAACCAGCGCCCCGATCAGCTTCCCCTTCCACGGGGCCACGAGGCGCAGCAATTCGCGGAAGACGGCCAGCGTGCCCATGTCGTGCGCCGCGAGGATCGAGTCGGTCTCCGTCTCCTCCGGCTCCTGCCGTGCAGCCGTGGGTAAGTCGGCGAGCGGCGCGCGCACCGAACCGGAGTCGGCGCCGCGCGCCTCGGCGGCCTGCTCCGCCATCAGGGTGGCGTAGACCCCGCCGGCGCGCATCAGGTCGCCGTGCGTGCCGGTCTCGACGATGCGGCCGCGGTCGAGGACCAGGATCCGGTCGGCGCCGATCACGCTCGACAGGCGGTGCGCGAAGATCAGCGTGGTGCGGTCGCGCATCAGGCGGTCGAGCGCCTCCTGGATGATCCACTCGTTCTCGGCGTCGACGGCGGACAGCGCCTCGTCGAGCACCAGGATCGGCGCGTCGCGCAGCAGGGCGCGGGCGATGGCGATGCGCTGCCGCTGGCCGCCCGACAGCCGCACGCCGCGCTCGCCGACCAGCGTCGCATAGCCCTGCGGCAGGTCCGAGACGAAGCCGTGCGCATTGGCGGCGCGGGCGGCGGCCTCGACCTCGGCCCAGCTCGCATCCGGCCGGCCGAGCCGGATGTTCTCCTCCACCGTGCCGTGGAACAGGACCGTGTCCTGGCTGACCACGGCGATGCGGGCGCGGATGTCGGCGAGGGCGAGGGCGCGCAGGTCGACGCCGCCCAGGCGGATGCTGCCGCCCTGCGGATCGTAGAGCCGCAGCAGCAGGCGCAGGATCGACGACTTGCCGGCACCGCTGGCGCCGACGATGGCGACGCGCTCGCCGGCGGCGACCCGGAAGGAGAGGGCGTCGTGCGCCGCCCGGCGGCCCCCCGGATAGGCGAAGGAGACATCCTCGAAGGCGACGGTCGGCTCGAACGGTTCGGCGAGGCGGGCCGGGGCGGGCGGGTCAGCCACCTCCGGCTTCGCGTCCAGCAGCCGGGCGATGCCCTCGGTCGCCGACAGCCCGACCATGCCGTAGTGCAGCAGGTTGCTGAGTTCGCGCAGCGGCCGGAAGGCCTCGGTGCCGAGCATCACGATCACCAGCAGGACGGCGAGGTCCATCTCGCCCGCCGCGACGCGATGCGCCCCAAGGGCGAGTGCGGTCGCCGTGCCGAGCGCGATGCCCGCCACCGTGATGCCGTGCGTCGCGGCGTTGCTGGCGAGCACCCACATCGTCGTGCGGAACACGTCGCGCGCCCGCTCGGCGAGGGCGGCGGCGCGCGGCGCGCTCTGCCCGAAGGCCTTGAGGGTGCCGAGCCCCTGGATCGCGTCCAGGAAGTCCGAGGCGAAGGAGCCGTAGGCCGTGCGGCGGCGCAGCGCGAAGCGCCGGTTCCAGCGGTGGAAGACCGTCGGCGCCAGCAGCGTCGCCAGCGCCGCGATCAGGATCACCGCCGCCACCGGCAGGTCGAGGAAGGCGAGGAAGGCGAACAGCAGCAGCGGCGTCAGCGCGGCGATGGCGAGTTGCGGCAGGTAGCCGCCGAAATAGACCTCCAGCTGCTCGACGCCGTCAACGAGGGAGAGGGCGACGTCGCCGCTGCGCTCCTGCCCCACATAGCCGGGGCCGAGGACGGCGAGGTGGTCGTGCAGGCGCCGCCGCAGCGCGCGCTGCACCAGCGCGGCCGTCGCGTGAGCCGTCGTCTCCTTCAGGTACATCAGCACGCCGCGCGCCGCGATCACGGCGACGATGGCGGCACCGATGCCGGCGAGTTCGCCCGTCGGTGCGCCGGCATAGATGCGGCCGATCAGCCAGCCGAGCAGCGCCAGCCGCGCGATGCCAGTCGCCGCCGCCAGGACGCCGATCAGCACCGTCAGCGCGATTCGCCCTCGCAGACCCGCCGTGAACGCCCATAGGCGCGCATCGAAATACATGCCGAACTCCCCACCGCGAGCGGGAAGTCTAATGTCCCTCCGGCGTCGTTGCCACGCAGTAGGCCGGCACGGGCCCAGTCGCCAGGCCGGTGGTGCCTGCGGTGCAATCGCGCCTTACGGCCTGCGGTCGTACCAGACGAGCAGGCGTCCGTTCGCCGAAAGGTGGTGCGACGAGACGATTCGGGCGCGTGCGCCGAGGGCAGCGAGGAAGGCGTCCTCGTTGTAGTCCGGAAAGATGTCCTCCCGCAGGGCGAGGAGGCGCTGCACCATCGGGTCGGTCTTCGGCGGAAACTCGACGACTCCGACGGGGGCCAGATCCATCAACCAGTCGAGCGCCATCGGAAGCGGCACGTTGCGGCCGATGGCGATGTGATGGATGAAGGCGAGGGCGACGAGCGCGTCGGCGGGACCGCGCTGCCGGAGCCCGCGCCGTTCCGCCTGTGCCCATCCCTGCGACGGGCTGGGGTTCGCCGCATCCAGCCAGAGCGGCAGGAACGGCCGCCCCTCCCGGCCGAACCGGTCGAAGGCGCGATCGAGCGCGGCGTGGTCGTAGTCGAACCCGACGACGTAGCCGGCACCGGCATCGAGCGCCGCAGCCGAATAGTCGCCGGAGTTGCAGCCGAGATCGAACAGCATGCCGGGCCGGACCGCCGCCACCATCTCCTGGACGAACCTGCGCTTTTCCGCGGCCTGGGCGTCGCTGTAGCTGTTGGCGCCGGCATAGTCCGACCAGACGGTACGGCCGGACGGCGGCTTCAGGCCGGCGATGTGGTTGCGCAATCCGGACAGCAGACCTTCGAACGCCGCCTTCGGCAGCCGGCCCTGATGCAGCCCCGCCCGGGAAGGCTTCCGGCCGATCGCCCGGCGCTGCAGCGAGGCCTGAGCGACGACATGGCTGAAGACGGTCCAGGACAGCTTTCTGCGCAGCGGCAGCAGCGGCGCGATGTCTTCCGGCGCAATCCCGTCCAGGCTGCCGCGGAACCACGCGTTTGGGGCGCTGCCGAAAGCGCTCCAGAACAGCAGCGGGTTCAGGAACTGCATGCAGAACTGGCGATGGCCGGTCCAGAACTCGCCGTCGCGATAGGGGCGCAGCGAGAGGTGGTCGATGAAGACCGGCTTCGTGCCCTCGAACTGCACATTGTAGGCCGTGGCGTCACTGAGCGTGAAACCGGATTTCAGTGCCGCAAGATGCAGGTCGAGATGCAGCAGAGCCGCCGCGCGGTGGACCGAGAAGCTCCATTCGTACGGATAGGAGACGAAGGGAATGCGCGGATGCTCGAGCGCGTGCACGGCACTGTCCGCATGCGGAGCGAGGTCATCGAGGGCGATCTCGCGCGACGGCAGCAGCAGTCCGTCCGCCGCGAGACGCTCGTACAGGTCGGTGGCGTGCGCCGCCTCGTAGGCGGCCGCGTTGGGGCGCATCACCGCCCGCAGTACGCGCGGACCCTGCAGGAAGACGCGGCCGCCCGGGTCGCGGAACGAGGCGGGATCGGCCTGAAGCACGCTCATTCCGGGGCGCGGCGTCCGAAGGATTTGAGCCAGGCGGCCGACTGCTGAAACCGGTCCCTGATCCGGGCGAGATAGCTGCGCCCGAGCACCAGGCCGCACGCGACAGCCCCCATCACGGCCTGCAGTACGATGCTGCCCGTGCCGGGATCGAGATAGGCATGCGACGGCTGCGTCGATGCCAGTACGATCGCGATCACGAGTGCAGAGTCGTAGACGATCCGCGTCAATGCACAGTCCTCCGTTGCTGGTCTCCGACCTTCGGCGAGGGAGGTGAACGGGTCGTTAAGCCGGCGCAAAAGCGCGCTTTGGTTGCGGAAAGCGGCAACCGGTCGACGTATCGCCGGCCTTTCGGTGCGGTCCTCACACCGGAGGCGATGCGTCCGTTCAACCTTTTTTAGGCATGGGCGCCGACGATGTTCGCCTCGGGAGGCACCCCGTCCCGCCGCGCCGATGACATCTGGAGATATTGCGTGACCGGAGATCCGCCCGGCCGTCCGACGTCGATGCAGGAGACACCACTACGGGTGACCGCAGCGGGGGCGCTCGTCCTCGTGGCATCGTTCGTCAACTATGCGACGCACAACGGCTACCCGCTCCTCACGCCCGAGGTCGGGCTGGTCTCTCTGGGGCTGCTGGCGCTGGTCGCTGCGGCGAGTGCCGTCTATGCGGCGGCTGGTCGCCGGCTGCGCACGGTGCTGATCGTGCTGCTCTGCTTCTCGGCCGTACAGATCAACTTCGACGGCGGTCTGGTTGTCACGGCGCTGACCCTCGCGCTGCTGCTTCTGGGGCGGGCAAGAACGCCGCTGCTCGCAGCGGTCGCAGCGACCATGCTCATGGCCGACCTCGTGACCAGCATTCCGACGGGCAACGCGATGCAGCCGGAATCGTCCGTTACGCCGGGTCGCTCGACCGACGAACCGGTGCTGCTGCACCTCGTGGTCGACGAGCATGTGGGAATCGAGGGGTTCCCGGTCGGTGATCCCGATCTGGAAGCCGCGCGCGATGCGGTGGTCGGGTTCTACGATGGCCAAGGATTCAGGCTCTTTGCCGGCGCCTACAGCCTCTTCAACAACACGGTGAACGCGCTTCCGACGATCCTGAACTTCGGTGACATCCAGCCGTGGGCCCCGGAACATCTGGACGGCATCGATCTGGACGAGAACGCATACTTCGAGCGACTGGAGGCCCTGGGCTTCGATCTCACCGTCTATGAGAGCGACTATATCGGCTATTGCGGACAGGCGGCGGTGGACCGGTGCGTCGTCTACGGGATCAACGATCTCTCCGCGGTCGCCGCGAGCGCACTGCCCGTATCGGCGAAGGCATCGGTCGTCGCCTATGGCTTCGCCTCCCTGTCGGGAGTCGCCCTCGCGGTGACCAACGCGTATGACCGACTTGCGCTGTACGCGCGCGACCGCGGCTGGTTCGAGCTTCCCTTCATCGAACTGCAGTTGCGCAGCGTCTTCGGTTCGCTCAGTGCGACCGCCGCATTCAACCGCCTGGTGGACGATCTGCGTGACGCGCGGCCGGGACAGGCCTACTTCGCCCACCTGCTGCTTCCGCACTATCCCTATGTGCTCGCCGCCGACTGCACGCTCAAGCCGATCCGCGAATGGGGGCTGCGTCAGTCCCTGGTGTCGAGCCTGGACGAGAGGCGGCTGGCCTATGCCGAACAGGTGCGCTGCGTGACGACGAAGATCGGCGAGGCCCTCGCCGCGCTGGCGGATTCGCCCGGCGGAAAGCGGACGATCGTGATCGTGCACGGCGACCACGGCTCGCGCCTTACAGAGTACGACCCGACGCTCGAAGCGATCGACCTCTTCACGGACGACGACGTCGTCGCCAGCCACTCGACCCTGTTCGCCGTGCGTGCCGAGGGGATCGACGCCGGCGTCGAGGAGCGGCGGCTGCCGGTCTCGCAGATCCTGAAGACCCTGTCGCAGTCGGCGTTCGGGTCGGCGGCCGTCGACGTTCCGGATGGATTCGTGCCGGAGGTCATGCTGGTGCGCAGGGATGCCGAGCCCGTGCGCGCCTACGCGCTGCCGTCTTCCTGGGTCGCCGACTAGCGCGAAGCGGGAGAGGCTCCGGTGATCGCTTCCTCGACGTCGCGCAGGCGGTCCTTGCCGAACCACATCTCGTCGCCGACGAAAAAGGTGGGGGAGCCGAAGCAGCCGCGCGCCACGGAGGCCTCGGTTTCGGCGATCAGCCGCTGTTTCACGTCGGCGTCCTGGATACGCGCCGCGATCCGGTCGGCGTCGAGACCGGAGGCCTTCAGCGCGGCCAGCATGACCGCGGGATCGTCCATCTTCTTCGGCTCCTCCCACATATGGTGGAAAGCGGCCTCGACATAGGCGTCGAGCGTCCCGTCGATCGCCGCGGCCGCCGCACCGCGCATGAGCGCCAGGGTGTTCACCGGGAAGAACGGGTTGCGCGTGAAGGCGGTGAGCCTGTGCCGGGCGATGAAGCGGTCGGTCTCGCGTCGCTCGTAGTCGAGCTTGTTGCGGATGCCGGCGAAGGCCTCGCCGGGCGAGCGGTTGCCCGTCGCCTTGAACACGCCGCCGAGCAGGACGGGGACATAGCGGAATTGCGTCCCGGTACGCTGCTCGATCCCCGGGATGACGCGGTGCGCCAGATAGGCGTTCGGGCTGCCGAAATCGAAATGGAACTCCGGCGTGACGGGCATCGCGGTCATGCGGCTCACCAGGTCTCGGGTGCGGGGCGGATGTCGAGTTCGTGCGTCCAGGCGTCGGGCGGCTGGCGGTGGATCTGCCAGTAGGTCTCGGCGATCGAGGCCGGATCCACCAGCCGGCCCGGCTCCAGCCGCTCGACCGTGCCGGCCTTCTGGATGCGCTCGCGCACCCATGCGGTGTCGACGCCGGCGTCGATGACGAGGTGCGCGACGTGGATGTTCTGCGGCCCCAACTCGCGCGCCATGCTCTGCGCCACGGCGCGCAGGCCGAATTTGGCGCTCGCGAAGGCCGCGTAGCCCTTGCCGCCGCGCAGGCTCGCGGTGGCGCCGGTCAGCAGGATGGTGCCGCGCCCGTGCGGCAGCATGCGCCGCGCCGCCTCTCGCCCGGTTAGGAAGCCCGCGTAGCAGGCCATTTCCCAGACCTTGCGGAAGACGCGCTCGGTCGTATCGAGCAGGGGGAAGTTCACGTTGCCGCCGATGTTGAACACGGCGACCTCGAGCGGCGCCGCCGCGTCGGCATCCGCCATGAAGCGGACGACCTCGTCCTCCTTGCGGGCATCCAGGCTGCGCCCATGCGCGCGCCCGCCGGCCACCTCGATCTGCGCCACCAGAGGCGCCAGCTTGTCGCCGTTCCGCCGGCCGCAGAAGGCGACGTAGCCCTCGCGCGCGAACCTTCGGGCGATGGCGGCGCCGATATAGTCGCCGGCCCCGACCACCGCGACGCTGGCATTCCGTGGCTCCACCATCGGATGTCCACCCTGGGTTTCGTTTTTATACGCACAGTGTGCGTTTGGAAAACGACCCGTCAAGCTATGCTCCCGGCGCAGGGGTACGGAGGCGGGATGCGCTGGAGCGAGATCGGAAGCGAGGATTGTTCGGTCGCGCGCACCGTTTCGATCGTCGGCGACCGCTGGACGCTGCTGATCCTGCGCGACTGCTTCCTGGGCGTCCGCCGCTTCGAGGCGTTCCAGGAGAAGATCGGCGTGACCCGGCCGATCCTGTCCGACCGCCTGCGCAAGCTGGTCGGTGCGGGGGTGCTGGCGAAGGTGCCCTATTGGGAGCGGCCGCCGCGGCACGACTACCGCCTGACAGAGAAGGGACTGTCGCTCTATCCGATCATCGTCGGCCTCGCCCATTGGGGCGACACGCACCTGTCGGGCGAAGACGGCCCACCGCTGCTCCGCCGCCACAAGGCCTGCGGGCACCTTTTCGATCCCGTTCTCACATGTTCGGAATGCGGCGAGGCGGTGGGGCCGCGGGACGTATCCGTCGAAGCGCGTAGCGCCCGGGCGGGCGACTGACCGCCCGGATGGTCTAGGACGCGAAAGCGTGTCGTCGGCGCCGCCGCCGCCGGAGCCGTTGGCGGCCTCTTCCAGTCCTTCGATCGTCAGCACTGGGGCGTCCATCGCTGTCTCGTGGCGGAGGGCACAATGCGGACAGGAGACGCGGTCGTCAGAGAGCCGGCCGCCGGCCGTGGGGAAGCCCCGACGGACGCAGGGTCGGCCGGCACGCCTTCAGGGGGGGCGCTGCGCAAGGCGGACATTCAGGAAAAGAAGGTGTCGTCTGCGCCGGTGCTACCCGCGCCCACCGCCGCATCGCAAATCGTCTCGCGCGTCAGCTTCGGAGCGCTCCGGCGCTTCCTGCCGCTACCGCGGTCTTCGTCGGCGCTACACGCCGTTTCCCGTCCTTCGAAGCCGCTACGGGCGGAGAATGATCTGCATCACGATCAGTTCATGCGCTTGTCGCGGACAATTGTGCCCGCCGAAGGCTTAACGCCACCATGATAGCCCTGTCGGTGGCGCCTTGAAGCCGCTCTGCGTGCGGCCGGCCGGCCGCACAGCGGCGGCGACGCTCGGGCCGGAGCGATGCCGCGGCAATTCATCTGCCCTTTGACTGGACAAAAGCCGCCGCGCTACCGTCCTCCCAAGAACGACGGAGGAGGATGGCCCGATGAGTCTGGACAGCGTGTCGGAGATCGACACGACGACGCCGCGCACCTTGCGCGACCGCTACGCGATCGTCGGGGTGGGCGAGACGCCCTATGTGCGCGGCGCAGGCCGGACGACGCGGTCGCTGGCGACGCTCGCCATCGGCAACGCGATGCGCGATGCCGGGCTGGAGGCCGGCGACATCGACGGCATGCTGTCCTACTCGATGAACGATTCGACGCCGGCGCCCTTCATCGCCGGCGACCTGGGCATCCGCCTCAACTTCTACATGGACTGCTATGGCGGCGGATCGTCCACCGAGGCGCTGATCGGCATGGCGACCGGCGTGATCGCCGCCGGCATGTGCAAGACGGTCGCCGTGTTCCGGGCGATGAACGGCTTCTCCCAGGTGCGCATCGGCGGGACGGGCGCACGGTCGGCGATCCCCACCGTCGGCGACGACCTGCACAGCCGCGCCTACGGCTGGCAGAGCGCCGGGCAGATGTTCGCGCCCACCTTCCTGCGCCACATGTACGAGTTCGGCACGACGCCGGAGCAGGTGGCCATGGTCAAGGTCATCCATTCCGAGCATGCGTCGCGCAACCCCAAGGCGCTCTACCCGAAGCCGGTGACGGTGGACGAAGTGCTGAACAGCCGCATGATCTGCAAGCCGCTGCACCTGCTGGACTGCTGCGTCGAGACCGACAACGCCACCTGCGTGATCGTCACCAGCGCCGACCGGGCGAAGGACTGCCGGAACCCGCCGGCGCTGATCCGTTCGGTCGTCGGCCGTGTCTGCAAGCCGCGCATCGACATGCACTATCAGCGCGGTCCGATCACCACCGTTGCCGGGCATTACGGCAAGGACATCCTGTGGCCGAACGCCGGCCTCGGGCCGGAGGACGTGGACGTCACCGGCTCCTACGACGCCTTCACCTTCACGACCATGCTGCAGCTTGAGGATTACGGCTTCTGCAGGAAGGGCGAGGGCGGCCAGTACGTCTCGGACGGCACCATGCGCCTGGGCGGGCGGCGGCCGAACAACACCAGCGGCGGCCATCTGTGCGAGGGCTATACGCACGGCATGAACATGGTGATCGAGAACGTGCGCCAGATCCGCGGCGAGGTGGACGACGACTGCCCGATCGGGCCGGACGGCAAGCGCCAGCACACCTACGACTACGGCCACAACGGCCGCTGCCGCCAAGTGAAGGACGTGAACGTGACGGCGAATCTGGGCTGGGCGCATCCGGGCACCGGGTCCGCCATGATCATGGCGCGGGCGTGAGGGAGGACCGGCAGATGCTGCAAGGCGATCATATGGGGATGACGCTCACGGTGCTCGACCTCGACACCGAGAACCTGGGCTATTTCGGCCACTGCGCGAAGCACGCGTTCCATCTGCAGCAATGCGCGAAGTGCGACCTGCTGCACTATCCGCCGACGACGACCTGTCCCTTCTGCGGCAATCCGGAGCAGACGTGGACGCCGGTCGAGGGGAGGGGCACGGTCTACTCCTATGCCGAGGTGCACCACGCCATCCAGCCGGGGTTCAAGGGGCACACGCCCTACATGGTCCTGCTCGTCGAACTCGACACGCAGAAGGGCAAGCCGACCGAGCACGACGCCCTGCGCGTCGTCGGCAACTTCGTGACGCCGGACGGCGAGATGGCGCCGCCCGAGATGGTCAAGACGATCGGCATCGGCTCGCGCATGCGCATGGTCTTCCGCGACGTGTCCGAGGGCCTGTCGCTGCCGATGTGGACCCTGGACGAGGCGGCGGACCAGCCCGCGACGCCCTGGCGCTACGCGCAGGAGTAGGCTCAGGCGGCGCGGGCGCTCCGCATCGCCAGGGCGAGGTCCGGGCGGTCGGTGGTGAAGACGTCGACGCCGAGGGCGAGGGCATTGGAAATGGTCGGCTCGTCGCTGCAGGCGTAGCAGCCGGCGCCGAGGCCGGCCGCGCGGCAGGCGGCGACCATGTCGGCCGTCACCTGCCGGCCGTGGATGGCGAGCGCCAGGGCACCGCGGCGGCGGGCGAGGCCGATCAGGTCGTCGATGTCGCCGATGTCGCGCAGGACATGCTGTGCCACCAGCCAGATCAGGTCCTTGGGCGCCGCTTGGCGGGTCACCTCTTCCAGCGTCGAGAGCTGGAATGCGGTGATCACCGTGCGCTCGAGCACGTCGTGGCGGCGCAGGGCGTTCAGGATCTCGCCCACATGCCCGGGGTAGGGGCGGCCGTCGGCGTCGGGCTTGATCTCCAGGCGCAGGGTGAGGCCGGTGGGGCGGAAGATCTCGATCACCTCGTCGAGGAGCGGAATCCGATCGGCGCCGGTGCCCTTGATGCGGAGCTGCGACAGGGCGTGCCAGTCGATGTCGCAGACGCGGCCGGTGCCGTCGGTGGTGCGGTCGACCGTCGCGTCGTGGATCACCACCAGCCGGCCGTCGCGGGTCGGATGCACGTCGAACTCGACCTGCTCGACCCCGAGCTCGACGGTGCCATAGAAGGCCGTCGGGCTGTTCTCCGGCCAGAGCAGGGCTCCGCCGCGGTGCGAGGCGATCTCGGTCATGCGGTTTCCCTCAGCGCAGGGTGGGCTCAGCGTAGGGTCGGGTCGAGGCGGTCGCGCAGCCAGTCGCCGAGGATGCTGATCGCGAGCGTCGTCAGCACGATGATGACGCTTGGCGCCAGCATGATCCAGGGGGCCGACTGCATGTATTCGCGGCCGTATCCGACCATGTTGCCGAGGCTGGTGAGCGGCGGCTGGACGCCGAGGCCGAGGAAGGAGAGGCCCGATTCCAGCAGGATGATCTCAGGGAAGCTGAGGGTCATGCTGACCAGCAGCGTCCCGGCGATGTTGGGCAGGATGTGCAGCCCGTAGACGCGCCAGGGCGAGCCGCCGAGATGGCGCACCGCACCGGCATAGCCCTGCTCGCTGGCGGCGATGGCGAGGCCGCGCGCGATGCGGGCGAACCGCTCCCAATTGTTCAGGCCCATCAGCGCGATGAACAGCGGCAGGCTGTTGCCGAAGAAGGCGAGCACCGCCAGCGCGATGATCATGAAGGGCAGCGAGGCCTGCATGTCGGCCAGCGCCATCATCGCCTCCTCGATCCAGCCGCGGAAATGCGCGGCGAGGAAGCCCACCGAGATGCCGATGAAGGCGGAGAGGAGGGTGCCCAGGAAGGCGACCAGCAGGCTCATGCGGATCGAATGGATCAGCCGGCTGAGCACGTCACGGCCCAGTTCGTCGGTGCCGAGCAGGTGCGCGGTCGTGCCGCCGAAGCCCCACGGATCGGCGAGCCGCGCGCGCAGGTCCATCTTGGTGAAACCCTGCGGCGACAGCTGGTCGGCGAAGATCGCGACGAACAGCATGGCGACGATCCAGGCGATCGCCAGGATGACGCCGGGCGGCCAGGCGGTGAGGAAGCGGCTGCGCCGGCTGGGCGCGGGCGCCGTGGCTGCGACAGGGGGGCGTACGGATATGGTCATCGGTGTCTCAGCCCGCTCCGGCGGCGCGGTGGGTGCGGACGCGGGGGTCGATCCATCCATAGGTGAGGTCGACCAGCAGGTTGGCGACGACCATGCAGGAGGCGATCAGCAGCAGGATCGACTGCACCACGGCGAGGTCGCGGTTGGCGACGGCGACGACCAGCAACCGTCCGACGCCGGGCCAGGAGAAAACGCTCTCGACCACCACGGCACCGGCGATCAGGCCGCCGATCATGAAGCCGATGACGGTGACGGTGGGGATCGCGGCATTCGGCAGGGCGTGCCCGGTGACGACGCGGCGCCACGGTAGGCCCTTGGCCGTGGCAGCCCGGATATAGGGCTGGCCCAGCACTTCGATCATCGCCGAGCGGGTGAAGCGCGCCAGCACGGCGGCACCGGCGAGGCTGAGCGTGATCACCGGCAGGATGGCGTGCTGCACGGTGCCGTAGCCGCCCGACGGCAGCCAGCCGAGATTGACCGCGAACACCAGCGCCAGGACGAGCCCGAGGACGAAGCTCGGCATGGTGTAGCCGGCGACCGAAAGCGTCATCGTCATCCGGTCGGCGAAGGCGTTGCGGTGGAGCGCGGCGAAGATGCCGGCCGACACGCCGATACCGATCTTGAGCGCGAAGGCGGGAAGGGTGAGGGCGAGCGTCGCCGGCACCCGTTCCCAGACGACGGTGAAGGCGTCGCGACCGTCGCGCATCGAGCGGCCCAGGTCGCCGTGCAGCGCATTGTCGAGGAAGTGCAGGTACTGCACCCACATCGGACGGTCGAGGCCCCAGGACTTGCGGAATGCCTCGATCGCCTCCGGCGGCGCGTCGACCGACATGATCAGCAGGGCGGGATCGCCGGACAGGTTGAGGATCGCGAAGGCGAACGTGCTGACGGCCAGGATCGTCAGCAAGGCGCGCAAGAGGCGGGTGGCGAGGTAGCGCAGCATGGTGGCTACGCCGCCCGGCGTGCGGCGATGTCGCCGTGCGTCATGTGGCAGGCGACACGCGTGCCGTCGGCGAGCGGTCGCAACTCCGGCCGGCGCTCGGCGCAGAGCGGCTGCGCCCAGGCGCAGCGTGTGCGGAATGCGCAGCCCGAGGGGACGTCGACGGGGTTGGGCGGGTCTCCCTGCAGGAGGATGCGCTCGCGCGCCTTGGCGCCGCGGGCCGTCGGGATCGCGGAGACGAGAGCTCGGGTATAGGGGTGTTCGGGCTGGGAGAACAGCCGGTCGGGATCGCCCTGTTCGACGACGCGGCCGAGATACATGACCGCGACCTCGTGGCTGACCTGACGCACGATGCGCAGGTCGTGGCTGATGAACAGGTAGGCGACGCCGAACTGCGCCTGGATGTCGCCGAGCAGGTTGACGACCTGGGCCTGGATCGAGACGTCGAGGGCCGATACCGGCTCGTCGCAGACCAGCAGGCGCGGCTCCAGGATCATCGCGCGCGCCAGGACGATGCGCTGACGCTGGCCACCCGACAGTTCGTGCGGATAGCGGCCGAAATGGCTGGCGCCCAGGCCGACGGCTTCCAGCAGCGCCATGGCCCTGTCGCGCCGTTCGTTCGGCATGCCGATGCGGTGGATCGCCAGCGGCTCCATGATCTGGCGTCCGACGGGCAGGCGCCGGTCGAGCGCGCCCAATGGATCCTGGTAGACCATCTGCATGTCGCGGCGCTGGCGGCGCCATTTGGCGTCGTGGCGCGCCTGGACCGGCTGGCCGTCGAAACGGACCGCGCCGCCGGTCAGGGGGACCAGCCCGAGCACGAGCTTGGCCGTCGTCGACTTGCCGCAGCCGCTCTCGCCGACGAGACCGAGCGTGCGGCCGGGCGGCACGGCGAAGGAGACGCCGTCGACGGCGCGCAGGCTGCGGCGCTTGCCGAGCAGGCCGTCGCGGCGCACCTCGTAATGGCGCTCGATCGCGTCGGCGACCAGCAGGGGGGCCGTCACCAGACGAGTTCCCGTGTCGGCGCGGCGACATCGGCGCCGGCGACCCGGATACAGGCGGCGCGGCGCCGGCTGCCGGAGGCCAGGAGCGGCGGAACGCCGGCGGCGCAGGCCGGGACGGCGTCCGGACAGCGCGGCGCGAAGCTGCAGCCGGGCGGCAGGCTCCATGGCTCCGGCACAGTGCCGGGGATCGCGACCAGGGCGCGCCGCGGGCCGTCGAGGTCCGGCAGTGCCGCCATCAGGCCGCGCGTATAGGGATGGCGGGGATCCTCGAAGAGGGCGTCGCTCGGCGCTTCCTCGACGATGCGGCCGGCATACATGACGGCGATGCGGTCGCAATTCTCGGCGACGACGCCGAGGTCGTGCGAGATCAGCACCATGGCCATGCCGCTGTCGCGCCGGATCTCGCGCAGCAGGTCGAGGATCTGTGCCTGGATCGTCGCGTCGAGCGCCGTGGTCGGCTCGTCGGCGATCAGCAGGTCGGGGGCGCCCGCCAGCGCCATCGCGATCATCACGCGCTGGTTCATGCCGCCGGACAGCTGGTGGGGGTATTCGTCGAGCCGCTGCTGGGCATTGGCGATGCGCACCCGGTCGAGCAGGCGGCGCGCCTCGACGCGGGCGGATGCGCCGCTCAGGCCGCGGTGCAGCCGGACCGCCTCGGCAAGCTGGCTGCCGATGCGGTGGACGGGGTTCAGGGCGCTGGTCGCGTCCTGGAAGATCATCGCCATGCGGCGGCCACGCAGCTTCTCGACCGCCGGCTCCGGCATGTCGGGGATCGAGGCGCCGTCCAGCAGGATCTCGCCGCCGATGCGCGCCCGGGGCCCGAGCAGCCGCATGACCGCCATCCAGGTGACGCTCTTGCCGCTGCCGCTCTCGCCGACCAGCCCGAGCGCTTCGCCGCGCCCGAGCTTGAGGTCGACGCCGTGCACCGCCCGGACGATCCGTTTGCCCGTGTCGAAATCGACGGTCAGGCCGGCGATCTCGAGGATGGGCGGCGGTGCGAGGCCGAACATCACGCGATCCTTACGCCTTGATCGCGAAGTTGCCGGCACGGAAGTCCATCGACTGGCGCGGCGACCAGGTCCAGGCGATGTCCTTGCGCTTGCCGTAGAACAGGGCGGTCTGGTGCAGGACGGTATAGCCGGGGTCCTCGCGCTCGGCGATCTCCAGCATGCGGCGGAAGGCGGCGCGGCGCTTCTCGAGGTCGGTGCTGGACTCCAGCACGCCCGACAGCTTGTTGAACTCGGCGTTCGTCCACTCGCCGACCTGCTGTTGCTGGCCGCGCGGGCCGTGCTGGTTGACGAGCGAGCTCACGGGATCGCTGAACGGGGCGGAGTTCGACCAGTCGCGCGCGCCGCGCACCGTGCTCTTGTCGAAGATCTGCTGCCAGTTCTCCTTCATCTCGATCTGGACGTTCAGGCCGACCTCGCGCCACATCTCGATCAGGATCTGCGAGGTCGGGACCTGGTTCGTGTAGTAATTGTTGAGGACGCGGTAGGGGATGGGATCGCCCTTGTATCCCGCTTCCTTGAGGAGCGACTTCGCCAGGGCCGGGTCGAATGCCGGCACCGTCCAGTCGCGGATCAGCATGTCGCCGTAATAGTCCCACTGCAGGCCCTTCGGCACGGTCGTCCGGCCGAGGAAGAGGCTGTCGACGATCAGCTGCCGGTCGATCGAATGAGTCATGGCGCGGCGGATCCGCGGATCGGCCAGCACCGGATGCTCCTGCGCGAAGCAGAGCAGGCGGTGGTTGAGGATCGGTCCGCCGACGACCTCGTAGCGCGGATCGCGCTCGACCGTGGCGATCTGGTCCGGGGGAACGTCGGTGATGAAGTCGTACTCGCCGGAGAGCAGGCCGTTGATGCGGCTCGCGACTTCCGGGACGACGACGAAGCGGATGCGCGCGATCGGCGGCCGGCCGAGCCAGTGCTCGTCGAAGGCTTCCAGGACGAGCAGATTGTCGGGCTTGAACTCGGCGACGCGGTAAGGACCGGTGCCGACCGGCTTGCGGGCCCAGGACGGCCAGTCGCCGGCCTCAAGGAACGCCCGCTTCGAAACGACCTCCGAGGCGCGGGCGAGACGGCCTTCGAGGGTCACGTCGGGAACCTTGTTGACGAGGCGGACGGTGTACTTGTCGACGATTTCGATCCGGTCGAGGGCCGGCCAGAGGCGCTTGGCGACCGCGGCCACCTCGGGCGGCAGCGAGGGGCCGGTCTGGCCCGTCTGCCGGGTGAAGAGGGTTCCCTGCGTCGCCTCCTGGCCCGTGCCGAACATGCGTTCCGGCCCCCAGGAGAAGGCGACGTCCTCGGCGGTCATCTCGTCGCCGTTGTGGAACTTGACGCCCCGGCGGAGCTTCAACTCCAGCGTCTTCTCGTCGATGCGCTTCCACTCGGTGGCGAGGCCGGGCTTCAGCGACAGGTCGCCCTGCCGGTCCGCGTCGATAAGATGGTCGAAGATCGAGTAGAAGATGCGGGCGCCGACGTTGCTCTGCTCGCGCAGCGGCTCCAGCGCGCCGCTGTTGACCACCTGCTGGACGGCGATGGTGATGGTCGGCCGCTTCAGGCTGTCGGCGAACAGCAGGCGCGGCGTCGCGGCGAGGGCGCCTGCGGCCATGCTCGTTGCGATGAAGCCGCGGCGTGTGATGCGGGGCATGGAACTCTCCGTTCTAAAGTCTAGGCGCGCTGTTCGAGGCCGCGCGGCGTGGCGCGGTAGCCGGTGAGCGTCCGCTCGGCATATTCCAGCCGCCAGGACAGCATCTTCTGGGCATAGTCGCGGACGAGAGCGGCGTAGGCCGGCTCGGCAGCCAGGTTGACGAACTGGTGCGGGTCGTCGCGCAGGTCGAAGAAGAGCGGCGGCAGCGCCGCGAAGTGCACGTATTTGTACCGCTCGTCCTGCACCACCGCGAGTGCGGCCTGGTCGAGCTTCAGCCCGAGCCCCGTCTGCGGCTCCGAATAGAAGACGTCGCGGAAGTCGAACTCGTAATGCACTTCCGTGCGCCAGTCGGCCGGCGGTTCGGCGGCGCAGAAGGGCAGGACGGACCGTCCGGCGCACTGGCGCGGCACCGGCATGCCGAGCCAGTCGAGGATGGTCGGCATCGTGTCGATCGTCTCGCTGAAGCGGTCGACGATCGTGCCGCGGCCGGCGTCGGCATGGGCGTCCGGATCGCGCACGATCAGCGGGATGCGGAAGCTCTCGTCGAAATAGCCCACCTTGCCGAGCAGGTGGTGGTCGCCGAGCTGTTCGCCGTGGTCGGAGGTGAAGACGATCAGCGTGTCGTCCCACTGGCCCGTCTCCTTCAGGAAGGCGAAGACGCGGCCGAGTTGGTCGTCGATCTCGGACATCAGGCCGTAATAGGTGGCGCGCATGGTGCGCACCGCGTCCTCGTCCATGTCGCGGGCGAGGCCCTTGCCGCCCTGGAAGAAGCTGCCCTGGCCGATATGCTCGATGTACCAGCGGAGCAGCGGGTGCTGCGCCGCCTCGGCCTCGGCCGTGGCCGCACGCACCGGCGCTGGCATGTCGGCCGGGTCGTACATGTCGTTGTAGGGCGCCGGCGCGATGAAGGGTGGGTGCGGCCGGTAGTAGCCCAGATGCAGGAACCAGGGCCGGTCGCCGCAGCCGCGCAGATAGTTGATGGCGCGCTCGGTGAACCAGGACGTATCGGACAGGGCGGCCGGAATGCGCGACGGGCGCCGGGTCGGTCCGCTCTCGGCGTCCTCGCCTTCGGGCAGCCAGATCGAATCGCGGTTCGCGGGCAGCGCGTAGCCGTGGCTGGCGACCCAGGCGAAATAGGCTTCCTTGTTCGGCTCGAAGGCGCCGACCGGGCGGAAGCCGTCCATCAGGTCGCCCAGGGTGAAGAAGCGCGGATCGTCGGCGGTGGTACCGCGCGGGTCGGGCGTCGTCGTCGTGTAGCCGACCAGGGCCGGGTCGTAGCCGCCCTTGCGCAGCTCCAGCGCCAGGTTGGTGAAGCGCGCGTCGAGCGGGATCGTGTTCTGCACCGCCCGGTGCGTCATCTGGTACTGGCCGGTCAGCAGCGACGCCCGCGCCGGACCGCAGGGTGCGGCCTGGGTGAAGTGGTTGCGGAAGGTCGTCGCTTCGGCGCACAGCGCGTCGATGTTCGGCGTGCGCAGGCCCTTCGTGCCGAGGGCGGGCAGGATGTCGCCGCGCCACTGGTCGACCACGACCAGCAGCACGTTGCGCCGGCGCGGCCGGTCTTCGAGGGAGCGTGCGTTCATGGCGGCAGCGTTTAGCAGCGCCGTGTGACCGGCGGTTTTCCGTGCCGCGACGCTTCCGTGACGGTGGTCGCTCCGTCGACAGCGGTCGGCAGCGAGCCTAGAATCCCGGAACAATCGCGCCGGCGAACCGGCGCCGCTTCGGAGGAAGCCCATGGATGCGACGGTGTGCGTCGGCACGGCCGGCATGTCGGTCTGGTTCAGCGACGATCGCGGCGAGACCTGGACCCGGCCCTACAGCGAATCCGGCCTCTACCTGGAATCGCGGGTCTGGTCGCTCGCCGACCATCCCGACCGGCCCGGCGAGGTGCTGGCCGGCACCGACCTCGGCCTCTATCGGGCACGCCTGAAGGACAAGGCTTGGACGCACATTCCGTCGCCGATGGACGACCGGCAGATCTGGTCGCTCGCCATGGCGCCCTGGGATCCGGACCTGATCGTCGCCGGGACGCAGCCGGCCGGCATCTTCCGCTCGACGGACGGCGGCCGGACGTGGTCCGAAGCGAAGGGTACCTTCGCCGAGGCCTGCATCTTCGTGCACAAGCCGCGGGTGACGCAGATCCTGTTCGATCCGGAAGTGCGCGGCCGGGTGTGGTGCGGCATCGAGATCGACGGCATCCACCGCTCCGACGACGGCGGCGCCAGCTGGACCAAGGTGGCGGGCGAGGGGCTGGTGTCCGAGGACATCCACGGCATCTGCATCACGACCGAAGGCGGCCGGCGCCTGTGGGCGGCGACGAACAAGGGCTTCCACGTCAGCACCGACGACGGCGCCACCTTCACGTTCCGCAAGCTCGACGCGCCGTCGCAATATACCCGCTCGGTGCTGACCGCCGCGGACGGCGAGGGCACGATGTACCTGACCAGCGGCAACGGTCCGCCCGGCGACGACGGCCGCCTGCTGCGCAGCACCGACCATGCCGAGACCTGGATCGATGTCGGGCTGCCCGGCAAGCTGAACAGTACGCCGTGGTGCGTCGCGACGCACAAGGCCGACCCCAAGCTCCTGTTCTGTGCCAGCAATCTGGGCCAGCTCTTCCGGTCCACGGACGGCGGTGCTACCTGGACCAAGCTCGCCCGCGAACTCGGCGAGGTCCGAACCATCCTCTGGGCGCCGCGCTGAACGGGAGCGGCGCTCCATCACCTGCCCCTGGAGCGCCGCTCGTGCCCGAGTCCCGCCGTGGCCGCCCGCTGCCGCCGTCCATCACGAGCCGCCTGCGCCTGCCGGTGATTTCGGCACCCATGCTGCGGGTTTCCGGCCCCGACTTGGTGGCGGCGGCCTGTCGCAGCGGCGTCGTCGGCGCCTTCCCGACCGCGAACGCGCGGACGGTCGAGGAACTCGACGCGTGGCTGACGGATATCGGCGGCCGGCTGGCGGAGGCCGAACGGCCGGCCGCGCCCGTCTGCCCCAACCTGATCATCCGCCAGCCGCGGCTGCCCGAGGATCTCGCCTGTCTCGTCCGGCACCGGGTCGAGATGGTCATCACCAGCGTCGGTTCGCCGGCTGCGGTCGTCGGTCCGCTGCACGACATCGGCTGCCTCGTCTTCGCCGACATCGCCTCGCTGCGCCATGCCGAGAAGGCGATCGAGGCCGGCGCCGACGGGCTGATCCTGCTGACGGCGGGGGCGGGCGGGCAGACCGGCTGGGCCAACCCCTTCGCCTTCGTGCGCGCGGTGCGGGCGATCTTCGACGGGCCGATCGTGCTCGCAGGCGGCGTCGGCGACGGCCGCGCGCTGCGTGCGGCCGAGGTTCTCGGCTGCGACCTCGCCTATATGGGCACGCGCTTTATCGCCACGACCGAGAGCATGGCGGCACCCGCCTACAAGGCGATGCTGGTGGCGTCGGGCATGGACGACGTGCTGCTGACCAGGGCCTTCACCGGCCTCGATGCCAGCATGCTGCGGCCGTCGATCGTCGCCGCGGGCCTCGACCCTTCTAAGCTGGACGAGGAGGTCGCCGCCGACCGCGCCAAGGAATTGTACGGCGGCGGTGCGGGCCAGGCCTTCGGCCGGCCGAAGCGCTGGACGGACATCTGGAGCGCCGGCCACTCGGTCTCGGCGGTCGATGAAGTCATGGATACGGCCGACCTGATCGATCGCCTGTGCGTCGAGTACGCGGCCGCCGCCCCGTAACCGGAGAAGCAGATGCGTTCTCTCGTCTTCGCCGCCATTCTCGCGGTCGCCGCTCCGGTATCTGCCGGCGCATCGGCGTGCCGGGATGCCGAGACGCAGGCCGCGATGAACGCTTGCGTGGGCGAGGCATTCGCCGAGGCCGACGCGGCGCTCAACCGCGACTATGGACGGCTTCGCGCGCGACTGAAGGAGGACGCTTCGGCCGAGCGGAAGCTGGTCGCGGCGCAGCGCGCCTGGATCGCGTTCCGCGACGCCGAATGCGCCTTCTCGGCATCGTCTGTCGAAGGCGGGAGCGCCCACGGAATGGTCGTGGCCGAGTGCCGGACGCACCTGACGCGCCAGCGGGTCAAGGAACTGGGCTACTACCTCTCCTGCCGGGAAGGCGACCTCAGCTGCCCGGCGCCGCTGCGTTGACGCGTGCGGTAGCCGGTGCGGTCACGCGGCGCCGCACTTCTCGGGCTTGAGGATCCGCTCGGTCGAGGCGGGATATTTGGCGAGAAGCGCCTCCGGCCGGATGGGACGCGCGACGAGGCCGCCGCCGCAGTTCGGGCAGCGACCGTGGAGGCGTTCGTCGGCACATGCCCGGCAGAAGGTGCATTCGAAGGAACAGATCATCGCATCGGCGGATGCCGGCGGCAGATCGGTGTCGCAGCATTCGCAGTTGGGCCGGATCTGAAGCATCGGTTCGTTCCTCCCTCGATGGATCCCGTTCAGCGCCGCAGCATGCTGCCCAGCACGCCGCGGACGAGGGCGCGGCCGATCGAACTGCCCATCGAGCCGGCGATGCTGCGGCCGACATTCGCGGCGACCTGTCCGGCGATGCGGTTCGCCACGGTGCGGGTGACGTCGCGCGCGACGCGCTGGCCGGCGGTCAGGGGACGGCTGCGGCCGGCACCGGTGCCGAAGATCGAGCCCAGGAAATCGCCGATCCCGCCGGCTTCGGCCGGCGGTTTCTCGGTCAGGGCCGCGGCGGCGCGCTGCTGCAGCATCTCGAAGGCCGAGTCGCGGTCGACCGGCGTGTCGTAGTGGCCAGCGAGTGGACTGTTGTCGATCAGGCCGCGCCGTTCGGACGGTGAGAGCGGGCCGAGGCGCGCGGCGGGCGGCCGGATCAGCGTGCGCTGGACCATCGAGGGGACGCCCTTGCCGTCGAGCGTCGAGACCAGCGCCTCGCCGACCTCCAGGGCGCCGATCACGTCCACCGTCTTGAAGGCGGGGTTCGGCCGGAAGGTTTCCGCCGCGGCACGCACGGCCTTCTGTTCGCGCGGCGTATAGGCGCGCAGGGCGTGCTGTATGCGGTTGCCGAGCTGGGCCGACACGGCGTCGGGAACGTCGAGCGGGTTCTGCGTGACGAAATAGACGCCGACGCCCTTGGAGCGGATCAGCCGGACCACCTGCTCCACCTTGTCGACCAGCGCGTCCGGCGCCTCGTCGAACAGCAGGTGCGCCTCGTCGAAGAAGAAGACCAGCTTCGGCCGCTCCGGGTCGCCGACCTCAGGCAGGGCCTCGAACAGTTCGGACAGCAGCCACAGCAGGAAGGTGGCGTACAGGCGCGGGCTCTGCATCAGCCGATCGGCGGCCAGGATCGAGACATAGCCGCGTCCGTCGCGGGTCGTGCGCATCAGGTCGCCGATCTCGAAGGCGGGCTCGCCGAAGAACCGGTCGCCGCCCTGCTGCTCCAGCACCAGCAGGCGGCGCTGGATCGCACCGACGGTCGCCTTCGACACATTGCCGTAGCGCGTGGTCAGGACCGACGCGTTCTCCGCGATGTGCGCCAGCATCGCCTGGAGGTCCTTCAGGTCGAGCAGCAGCATCCCCTGTTCGTCGGCGATGCGGAAGGCGATGTTGAGGGCGCCCTCCTGCGCATCCGTCAAGTTCATCAGCCGGGCGAGGAGCAGGGGCCCCATCTCCGAGACCGTCGCGCGGACCGGATGTCCCTGGTCGCCGAACAGGTCGAGCGGCACCGCCGGAAAGCGGTCGTGGGCGTAGTGCGCCATGCCGATCGCGGCGGCGCGGGCGGCGAGGAAATCGCGCGGCTCGCCCTGGGTGGCGATGCCGGACAGGTCGCCCTTGATGTCGGTCACGAACACCGGCACGCCGGCGTTGGAGAAACCCTCGGCGAACACCTGAAGCGTGACTGTCTTGCCGGTGCCGGTGGCGCCGGTGATCAGGCCGTGCCGGTTCGCGCGGCGCAGATCCAGATATTGCGGGAGTTCAGCACCGCCGATGAAGATCCTGCCGTCCTCGTCCACCGTCAGCCCCTCGACCGAACCCACGCGCCACACTTTAGGCGAGGCGCGGGAGCGCGGCCAGCGCGGCCGCCGGAGGAATCGTGCGCGGCGGTTCAGCCGGCGTTGCGATCGACCGCCGTCGACCAGCGCTCGATACCCGGGAAGCGGAGCGTGACCGTGGTTCCGGCATCCGCGGCGCTCTCCAGGACGAGGCTGCCGCCGTGCATCTCCACCAGCCGCTTGGTCAACGGCAGCCCGAGCCCAGTCCCCTCCTTGTCGCGCGCCAGGGCGTGCGGCACCTGGCGGAACGGCTCCATCACGGTCGCCAGATCCTCGGCGGCGATGCCGATGCCGGTGTCGCGCACGGTCAGCAGCAGGTCTCCGTTCTCCCCAATTTCGGCGGCGATGGTGACGCTGCCGCCAGCGGGCGTGAACTTGACCGCGTTGGAGAGGAGGTTCAGCAGGATCTGCTTGAAGCGCTTCGCATCGCCCCGGAGCACATGCACATCCGGCGCGAACGACGCCGTCGTATGCAAGCCCGCCTTCGCCATGCTGGGACGCATCATGCGCAGGCATGTCTCGACCTCGCTGCGCACGTCTAGATCAGCCCACTGCAGGACGAGTTTGCCGGCGTCGATCTTCATGAAGTCGAGGATGTCGTTGATCATGTCGAGCAGATGCTGGCCCGATGTGAGGATGTCGGTGGCATAGGACAGGTAGATTGTGTTGGCCACCGGGCCCATCGTCTCCGTCCGGATCATGTCGGCGAAGCCGATGATCGCATTGAGAGGCGTCCGCAGTTCGTGGCTCATGCCCGCGAGGAAATCGGACTTGGCGCGGTTGGCGCGCTCGGCCTCGGCGGTGGCGGCGCGCAGCTTTTCCTCGGTCTGCTTGCGCGTGCCGATATCCCGCAGGACGGCGGTGAACGTGGTGGCCCCGCCCTGGGTGAAGTGGGAGATCGACGCCTCGGCAGGAAAGTGGCTGCCGTCCTTGCGCCGTCCGATAACCTCCGCGCGCTCGCCCATCATGCGGGAAGGCACCGGCGCGAAGGCGAATGCCTGCATCCATCCCGCGTGATCGTGCCGGATCTCCACCGGCAGGAGCATCTCCAGTCCACGGCCCAGCACCTCTTCCGCCGTGAAGCCGAAAATGCGCTCGGCCCCCTTGTTGAACAGCGTGATCCTATGCCGGGAGTCGGCCGAAACGATGGCGTCGTCGGCGATGTCGAGAAGCCGCGCGAGCCGGGCCTCCGACTCCCGCACCTTCCGCTCCGCGGCCCGCCGGATCGTGATGATCCGCAGCGTCAACACCAGGAGCGTCTCGCCGCCGACCACGGCATCGACGGCATTGACCGCAACGGGCACGAGTTGCCCGGAGCCGACGACGATGTCGATATCCGCCGCACGCCGCCGTCGCAGCCAGCGGACGACGGCCGCAGAGACAGGCCGCCGGCGGCGATCGGTCGGCGGAAGCAGAACCTCGATCGGCAGGCCGAGATAGGCGCTCTTTCCGGCGTCGAAGATGGCCTCGGCGGCGGGATTGAGATAGCGGATCGCGCCGCCGCGGGTTACGGCGAGCACGCCTTCCGACACGGCCTCGACCACCGCCCGAAAAAAACACTCGATGGTGTCGACGCCTGCGTCTGGGTCGTGGTTCGACGAACGACCGCCGGAAGGGAGCGGCCTCTCGGCCCGGTCGGAACTCATCGCTGTCTAGGGACGACCATTATGGACGGCGGGCCATGTCTGCGTGCGGCAGGAGGCCGTGGCCGTTGTTCCGACTGCGGGTGCACTGCGGCCCTCCCCGCGACGCTGTGGCGCGGCCCTCGCCCTGTGCAACGACTGTATCATTTGCCGAAATTACCAGCATTGGCGCGCGCCGCTCAATATTGGCGGGCGCAATGCTTGAGAGATAAATGCCGCAATTAAGTAATCTATGTTACCGGCCGCGGCCGCGGGATCGTCTATGCGTGTGCTCCTGGGGCCGGCACGGCGCCGTAGCCATGACGCGGGATGATGGACGCCGCCGAGCCTGTTCGCGCGTTTCGCCATGCCCGGCCCGTCTGGGAGGCGTGAAGCGGTGAAGCGACCGATGTTCGGGTGTGGCGAATGTCCGGTGCGGGACATCGCCTTCTACGGGTGTACGCTCGACCTGGAGCGGCAGCGCGGCGTTGTCCGGCGCCTGCCCGCGCGGTCGACGATCACGACGGCGTGCACCGATGGATCGTCGATCTACACCCTCCGGTCCGGGTGGGCCATCGCCTACCGGCAGGCACCGGGGGGCCGCCGGCAGATCCTCGACTTCGTCCTGCCGGGCGACATCGTGAACCTCGAACTCCTGGTGGGGCGCGAGACCACCTGCTCGGTGCGGAGCATTACGCCAGTCGTGCTGTGCGGCTATTCCGCCGCCACGATCCAGGAGATTCTATCGCGGCACCCGGCGGCTCAGGCGCGGTTGGTCAGGTCGCTGCTGCAGACGCTGCGCGATGCGGGGAACCGGATCGTCGACCTCGGCGCGCGGTCGGCCGCGCAGGCCATCGCGGCCATGGTGCTGGATGTCCGCCGCCGGCTGAGCGAGCGTGGGATGGTCCGGGGCAACCGCTTGGACTGGCCGGTGACGCAGGAGATCGTGGCCGACCTTCTGGGGATCTCTCGCGTCCACGTCACGCGCATGTTCGCGCAGTTGCGGAACGAAGGTCTCATGGAGGTTCAGTCGGGAGAGATGGTCATCCCGGACCACGAGCGGCTCAGGGCCTTCGCGGAGGGCATGTGACGCACGCTGGCGTCCTTCACCGGAACATCAGGACGGGGATTCGGCACGAGCGCACCATCTCGGTCGTGGTGCTGCCGATGATCAGGTGGCGGATGCGCGAATGGCCGTAGGCGCCCATGACCAGCAGGTCGGCACCGCCATCGTCGACGCGCGCCGCGATCACCTCCTCGGGATAGCCGGGCTCCACCGCCGCGACCACGTCGAAGCCTGCCCCGCGTAGCCGGGCGGCGGCGGCGTCCAGTTGCCGCCGCGCCTCGCTCTCGGTGGACCCGGCGAGCAGGATCGTACAGCGCAGGCCGCGCAGGAGCGGCCCGGCGGCGATGTACTCGACCGCCTTGATCGCACTCGGCCCGCCGTCGAAGGCGATCAGGAACCGGCGGATCGGGTGGAACGCGCGCGACGCCACCAGGATCGGCCGTCGGCTCGCACGGGCAATCCGCTCCAGGTTGGAGCCGAGATGCAGCTTGGCGAAGTCGGCCGCCTCGCCCCGCTTGCCGATCACGAGCAGGCTGGCCTGCTCCTCGATCTCCGCCAGGGTCTCGACGATGTCGCCGCTGCGCAGCGCCGTCGTCACCGACGGCCGATCGAACCCTGCCTCCGGCAGGGCCTGTGCCGCGATGCGCGCCTTGGCCTCGTCCAGGATCAGGCCGGCGCGGGCATGGGCGAGCTTCGCCTTCTGCTCGTCGAGGGCGGCGAGCTCCGTCAGCAGCATCTCCTGGGCACCCGCGCCCAGGCTGCCGCTGAAGTCCGTGGGCAGCGTCGAGATCTCGCGCCGCCCCAGCACATGGACCAGCTGCAGCGGTGCCCCGGACCTGGCGGCCGCCCAAGCGGCGTGGTCGCAGACGCTGTGCGAGTAGGCGGATCCGTCGATGCAGGCGACCACCTTGTCCATCTGCCGCTCCCGCTGTGCGCCCGGCGCGCGTGTCCCGCTTCAGGATCATACGCCAAAGGCGGCCGATCAATGGCCGGTCGACTGCGCCCGTCTGCCTGCGATCGTCGCGATTGCGAGTTGTTCGCACATCCTCTAGGTTCCGGCCGCGCGTTGCGATTGAGATCGCATCGCAACAACTTTTCGAGCACGGTTGGGGGCGGATCGGAAAATGTCGAGTGGCCATACGGGGCGAACAGAAGGACGGCGGGGCGGCTCGGCTCGGCTGTGGACGACGGCCGCTGCCGGCGCGGTGATCGCGACGCTGGCCGGGGCGGTGCCGGCCAACGCGCAGACGGGGGGTGTCCCGACAGCCGGCGATGATCGACCCGCGGATCCCGCGACGGCCGTTCTCGCCCCGATTTCGGTCGAAGCCGTTGCCGGACCGCCGCCGACGGCGTCGATCGGAACGACGCCACCGGCCTATGCCGGCGGGCAGGTGTCCCGCGGCGGACGCCTCGGCGCGCTCGGCAATCGCGACATGATGGACGTGCCGTTCCAGGTCACCGGCTATACCGAGGAACTGATCCGCAATCAGCAGGCCGAGACGATCGCCGACGTCCTGGCGAACGATCCGTCTGTGCGGACGACCAACACCTTCGGCAATTTCGGCGAGCAGTTCGTCATCCGCGGCTTCCCGGTGACGGGCGAGGACATCGCGATCAACGGCCTGTACGGCATCGCGCCGCGCCAGATCATCGCGACCGAGTTCTACGAGCGCGTCGAACTGCTGCGCGGCGCCAACGCGTTCCTGAACGGCATCGCCCCGTCGGGCGGCGGGATCGGCGGCAGCATCAATCTTGTCCCGAAACGGGCCGGCGACGCGCCGCTGACTCGCTTCACCGGCAGCTGGGCGCAGGATTCGCGCTTTGGTGCGGCCGCGGACATCGGCCGCCGCTTCGGCGCCGACAATCAGTTCGGCGCGCGGGTGAACGCTGCCTATCGCGACGGCGAAACCGCCATCGAGGACGAGACCCGGGCGCTGACCCTCCTCGGTCTCGGCCTCGACTGGCGCGGCGAGGACGCACGGGTGACGCTCGACGTGGGATATCAGCGCCAGCGCGTCGATAATGGCCGCCCCGTCGTGAACCTCTCGGGCCCCGGCGTGCCCGACGTTCCGGACGCGGACGAGGGCTACGCGCAGGACTGGTCCTTCTCCAAGATGCGCGACACCTTCGCACAACTCTCGGGCGAGTACGACTTCGCGCCGAACGTCACCGGACACGCCACCTTCGGCATCCGCGACATGCGCGAGGACGGCGACTATGCCAATCCGACGGTGGATCGGAACGGCGACGGCACCGTCGGGCGGCTGACGGTGCCGCGCGAGGATCTGGCGCTCAGCGGTCAGGCGGGGGTGCGCGGCGAGGGCGTGACAGGACCGGTGATCCACCGCTTCGATGCCGGCGTCTCGGTGCTGCGGACGACCAATCGCAACGCCTTCTCCTTCGGCTCGAGTCAGGCCTTCGACCTCGACGACCCGGAGAAGCTTCCGCGTCCCGGCACGACGTTCAGCGGCGGCGATTTCAGCGACCTGCCGAAGGTGAGCCGCGTTGATCTGCACAGCGTCTACCTGTCCGACACGCTCGGTTTCCTCGACGACCGGGTGATGCTGACCCTCGGCGTGAGGCAGCAGTGGCTCGAGGCGCGCAACTACGACCGGAATACGCGGAGCAAGACCGAGACGTTCGACCAGCAGGCGATCTCCCCGGTCGTCGGCATCGTCGTAAAGCCGACCGAGGATATCTCGCTCTATGCGAACCGAATCGAGGGGCTGACCCAGGGGCCCACAGCCCCACTGACCGCGATCAATGCGGGTGAAATGTTCGACCCCTACAAGTCGGTCCAATACGAAGTCGGCGGCAAGTGGGACCTCGGCCGCTTCGCACTGTCGGTCGCATTGTTCCAGACCAAGCAGCCGGTGGGCTTCACCGATCCCACCACGCTCGAATACGACGTCGACGGCGAACAACGGCATCGGGGCCTGGAATTCACGATGTTCGGCGAGCCGATCGACGGGCTCCGCCTGCTCGGCGGCGCGGTGCTGACCGATGCCGTGCTGAAGAAGACGGCGGGCGGGACGAACGACGGCAATGACGGCGTCGGCGTGCCGGAATACCAGCTGAACGTCGGCGCCGACTGGGATCTGCCGTTCCTGCGCGATGTCGCCGTCTCCGCGCGGGTGCTGCATACGGGCAGCCAGTATGCGAACGCGGCCAACACGCAGAAGATCGACGGCTGGACCCGGCTCGACATCGGCGCGCGCTACACGCTCCAGGTCGACGAGCACCCGGTCGTCATCCGCGCCAACGTCCTCAACGTCACCAACGAAGCCTACTGGGCATCGGCGTTCAACGGCTACCTGACGCAGGGGGCGCCGCTTACGGCGAAGCTCTCCGTCGGCGTCGACTTCTAGGTTCCGAGGCACCGGCGCCGCCCCTTTCCGGTGTGGCGCGGCACCCGCCGTCTCCGCAGGGCTCGCGACATGACCAACCGCGCGATCAAGGCTTGGTACCTCGTCCACAAGTGGACGAGCCTCGTCTGCACCGTGTTCCTGCTGATGCTGTGCCTGACCGGACTGCCGCTGATCTTCCACGACGAGATCGACGCGCTGCTCGACGAGCAGCCGCCGCTTGCCGACCTGCCGGCGGACACGCCACTGCTGTCGCTCGACGACATGGTCGCCGCCGCGGTCCTCGCCTATCCCGGTGAGCGGCCGCTCTACATGAGCTTCGATATCGACCGCCCCGTGGTCAACGTCACCACGGGGCCGACGGCGGCGGCCGCGGTCGACCAGATGCACATCACGCCGATCGACCGCCGGACGGCCGAGATCGTCGGCAACATCGTGGAGGAAGGGATCATGCACGTGATCTTGCGTCTCCACGTCGACATGTTCATGGGCCTGCCGGGCGAGCTGTTCCTCGGTTTCATGGGCTTTCTGTTCTTCGTCGCGATTGTGTCGGGCGTCGTCGTCTACGCGCCGTTCATGCGCAAGATTGCCTTCGGCACGGTGCGCACCTCGCGCAGCCGCCGGCTGAAATGGCTCGACCTGCACAACGTGCTGGGCATCGTCACGCTGATGTGGGCGAGCGTCGTCGGCCTGACCGGCGTCGTGAACACCCTGTCGACGCCGCTGGTCGACGTCTGGCGGCGCGATCAGCTGACGGCGCTGGTGGCGCCCTATGCCGGGCAGCCGCCGTCGGAGCGGTTCGACGCCGTCGATGCCGCGGTGCGGACGGCGATGGCCGCCGCCCCCGGCACGCGGCCACAGTTCGTGGCCTTTCCCGGCGTGCGCTTCAGCAGCAACCACCACTATGCCGTCTGGCTGCGCGGCGCCACGCCCGCTACCCAGCAGCTGCTGACGCCGGCGCTGATCGATTCGCAGACGGGCGAGCTGACGGCGATGGCCTCGATGCCGTGGTACATGCTCGTCCTGCGCCTCTCGCAGCCACTGCATTTCGGCGACTATGGCGGCATGCCGATGAAGATCCTCTGGGCGGTGCTCGACCTCGTCACGATCGTCATCCTGGGGAGCGGCCTCTATCTCTGGCTCGGCCGGCGGCGGACGTCGATCGATGCGCGCCTCAGGGAAGTGGACAGCGGCGGCCGCGCCGGCAGCGCCGGCAACGTGGCGGAACCGGCGGAATGAACGCGTCGGCGCGCCGGGCGCGGAATTCCCTGGCGGCGATCTTCGCCGCCCCGACCGCGATCGCCCTGGTCAGCATCGTCGGCCTCGTCGCGGGCCTGCTCGGGGATGGGTGGCACGACCTGCTCTCCTGGGTCGGCCTCGGCGTCCCGGCCACCGTCATCCTTTGGTCGCTGGCGCTCCGGAGGCGATAGGCCGCCTGTTTCCCGCCTCAATACGGCATTGTACGTTCGCGCCGTACCCGCCGCCCTACACCGGCATGACGAATCGCGGGACTGGAGACGCGCATGAACGAGATGGCGCCCCTCGGGGCCGACGTCCTGCCGGCAGGCGTACGCGGCCGGTTCGTCGACGGGATCAACGGCCTGCGGGTGCACGTGCTGGAGGCGGGGTGGGAGACGCCGGGCCGTCCCTGCGTCCTGTTGCTGCACGGCTTCCCGGAGATCGCCTACAGCTGGCGCAAGGTCATGCCGGCGCTGGCGGCGGTCGGCTACCACGTGCTGGCACCCGACCAGCGCGGCTACGGCCGGACGACCGGCTGGGACGCGAACTATGACGGCGATCTCGGCTCGTTCCGGCTGCTGAACCTGGCGCGGGACGCGCTCGGCGTGCTGTCGGCCTTCGGCCATCGTTCGGCCGCGGCCGTCGTGGGACACGATTTCGGCGCGTCCGTCGCCGCCTGGTGCGCACTGGTGCGGCCCGACGTGTTCCGCGCGATGGTGCTGATGAGCGCACCGTTCGCGGGGCCGCCGGCCGTGCCGTTCGGGACCGCCGACAGCCCGGCTCCCGGCCCGGCCGGACCCTCGATCCACGACGATCTCGCCGCCCTCGACCGGCCGCGCAAACACTATCAGTGGTATTATTCGACCCGCGACGCGAATGCCGACATGTGGCGGGCGCCGCAGGGCGTGCACGATTTCCTGCGCGCCTATTTCCACCAGAAGAGCGCCGACTGGACGGACAACAAGCCGTTCCCGCTGAAGGCGTGGACGGCCAGCGAACTGGCGCAGCTGCCGACCTACTACGTCATGGACCGCGACCGGACGATGGCCGAGACGGTGGCGCCGGAGATGCCGTCGCCGGAACATGTCGCCGCCTGCCGCTGGCTGACGGAGACGGAGCTCGCGGTCTACAGCGGCGAGTATGGCCGCGTCGGCTTCCAGGGCGGCCTGCAATGGTATCGCTGCCGCACGTCCGGCCGCTTCAACGGCGAACTGGAGCTGTTCGCCGGCCGCACCATCGATGTGCCGTCGCGCTTCATCGCCGGCGCCAGCGACTGGGGTATCCACCAGACGCCCGGCGCGCTGGAGAAGATGCGCACCCAGGCCTGCACCCGGATGGACGGCGTCCACCTGATCGACAGCGCCGGCCACTGGGTCCAGCAGGAGCAGCCGGACGCGGTGAACGGGCTGCTCCTGGACTTTCTCGCGACACAGCGGTGAGGCCGGGCGCGGCCGGGCTGCTGCTTCTGGCGCTCGGCGGCTGCACGGCGGTCATCGTCCCGCCGCCGGCACCCGAGCGGCCGCTCCGTGCGGCGATCCTCGATCACGGCCGCCATTCCAGCCTGATGCTGGAACTGCCGGCAGGAGAGGGGCTCGTCCGCTACAGCTATGGCGACTGGGACTGGTATGCCCTCGGCCGGACCGGCGTCGGACAAGGCAGTGCCGCCCTGCTCTGGCCGACCCAGGCCGCGCTCGGCCGGCGCCGCTACGCTGCTCCGGCCGTGGCTCCCGCGGAGATGCCCGCCGCGGCCGTGGCGCCGCTGCGCGTCCCCGTCGAGGAAGCGCTCTGGTTCGCAGCTGACGAGGACCGGGTGCGCGCACTGGTCGCGCAGCTCGACGCGGTCTTCGCTGCGAACATGGGGACCAGGGTCTACAATCCGGCGTTCGACCTGGAATTCGTGCACTATCCCGCCAGCTACACGTTGACCGACAATTCCAACGCCAAGGTGGCCGAATGGGCGACGGCGCTCGGGGCCGACGTCCAGGGGTCGGTCCTGCTGTCGGCCTGGGCGTTGAGGGAGCGGCAATGACGGTCGACCTGCGAGCCGACGGAGCGTAGGCGTGAGGTATCTTCGGCTGCTGCTGGTTCTTTGCGCCGTCGCTGCCGCTGCCGCCGGCGCATACTGGTGGTGGTTCGGCCGTCCTGTGCCCGTCGCGACCGTACAGCCGACGCGCGGCGACGCGGCCGAACTCGTCTATGCGAACGGCGTGGTCGAGCCGCGCTACTGGGCCAAGGTGACGCCGCTCGTCCGCGAGCGGATCGTCGGGCGATGCGACTGCGAGGGGGCGGAGGTGACGCGCGGCGCCGTGCTCGGGCGCCTCGATACGCGCGAGGCCGAGGCGACGCTCGCCGAACTGGAGGCGCGGCGGCGCCTGGCGCTGGCGGAGCGCGATCGCGTCGCCGCACTGGTCGGGCGAAACATCGCGGCGGCCAAGGACCTCGACCGAACGCGCAGCGACCTCGCCCAGATCGAGGCGTTGATCGTCGGCCAGAAGGCGCGGCTGGAGAACTATGTCCTGCGCGCGCCGATGGACGGGACCGTCCTGCGCGAGGATGGCGAGGTCGGCGAGATCGCCGAGCCGGGTGAGGCGCTATTCTGGGTCGGCCGGCCAATCCCGCGCGTGGTCATCGCGGACGTGAACGAGGAGGACATTCCGCGCGTCGCCGTGGGCCAGCGCGCGTTGCTGCGGTCGGATGCTTTCGTCGACCGCAGCCTGGAGTCCGTCGTCGACAACATCACGCCCAAGGGCGATCCGGTGGCGAAGACATACCGCGTGCGACTGATGCTGCCGGACGATACGCCGCTGATGATCGGCATGTCCGTCGACGTGAACATCGTGGTGCGCGTATCGGCGGATGCGCTGCTGGTGCCGTCCGTGGCGCTCGACGGCGACAGGCTCTTCGTGGTCGAGGGCGGGGTGGCGGAGCGTCGTGCCGTGAGGCCCGGGATCCGTGGCACCGAGGCGACCGAGATCCTGTCGGGGCTCGATCCCGGCGCCCGCGTGATCTCGCCCTATCCGGAGACCCTCGCCGACGGCGCGCGCGTCGAGACGACCGCCGCTGCAGCGGGCAGGGCTGAGTAGCGCGGATGCGCCTCGTCCTGGATATCGCCTTCACCCACATCGCCGGCCGCGGCCGGCAGACGCTGGTGGCGGTGGTCGGCGTCGCCGTGGGAGTCGGCTTCTCGATCGCGATGGCCGCACTGATGCAGGGCAGCCAGGACGATTTCGTCGAGCAGCTGATCAACGCGATGCCGCACGTCCAGATCACCGACGACCGACGCACGCCGCCGCGCCAGCCCGCGGAGGACGTCTTCGCCGCCACCGCCATCGCCGGACTGCGCCCGCGCGAGGATCGCCGCGGCATCATCAATCCGACGGCCGCACAGGCCTGGCTGGACGGCTGGATCGGTGCCGGCGAGGGACGGCTGCACGGGCGGCTCGCGCCGAGCCTCCGCACCCAGGGGGTGGTGCGCTATGCCGGGCGCGACGTGGGGGCCGCCATCATCGGCATCGAGCCGGATGCCGAGCGCGGTGTCTCGCCGATCATCGAGGATTTCGTGGCCGGCAGTTTCGCGGCGCTGGCGGCGGGCGGCAACAATGTCGTCGTCGGCGACCGGATGGCCGAGCGGCTGGGGGCGACGTTCGGCGACACCGTCACCCTCGTGTCCTCCACCGGCCTGACGCGCGGCTTCAAGATCGTCGGCCTCTTCCACACCGGCACGACCGCCCGCGACGAAGGCGAGGCCTATGTGCTGCTCAAGAACGCCCAGATCGTCAGCGAGCGCCCGAACGCGATTAACGAGTTCCGCATCAAGCTCGGCGACCCCAACGCGGCGCCCGCCGTCGCGCGGCGCGCCGAGGCGCAGCTCGGCTACAAGGCGGTGGCGTGGCAGGAGGCGAACGAGTCGCTGCTGGAGGCGCTCGTCGTGCGCAACGTCATCATGTACACGGTCGTCGCCGCCATCATGCTCGTCGCCGGCTTCGGCATCTTCAACATCGTCTCGACGATCACCCACGAGAAGGCGCGCGACATCGCCATCATGAAGTCGCTCGGCTTCAGCCGGGGCGACATGCAGAGCCTCTTCGTCGTCGAGGGCATCGTCATCGGCGCCGCGGGCTCGGTTGCCGGCTGGCTCCTAGGGTTCTCGCTGGTCTATGCGCTCTCCCAGGTCCGTTTCGAGCTGGCGGCGACGGGTCGCGAGATGACGCACCTGCCGGTCGCCTGGAGCCTTCTGCACTATCTGCTCGCCGCGGCCTTCGCACTGGCGTCGGCGGCGGTGGCCGGCTATCTGCCGGCGCGGCGTGCGGCGCGCCTGAACCCGGTCGAGATCATCCGGGGCGCGTCGTGAGCGACGGCACGGCACCGCTGATTGAGGCCGAGCACCTGACGCGCGTGCTGCCGGCGACGGTGCCGGTGACCCTGGTACAGGACGTGTCGCTGTCGATCGGGGCGCGCGAACTCGTCGCTGTCACGGGGCCCTCGGGGTCCGGCAAGTCGTCGCTGCTCTACCTGCTGGGCCTTCTGGACCGGCCGACCGGGGGCGTGCTGCGCATCGCCGGCCGGGATGCGGGGCCGATGAGCGAACGCGAGCGGGCGGAGACGCGGCTCGCGCTGCTCGGCTTCGTCTTCCAGTTCCACTTCCTGCTGCCCGAGTTCACGGTGCGCGAGAATGTCGAACTGCCGATGCGCAAGCGCGCCCGGCTCACCCGAGGGCAGATGCGCGAGCGCGCCGCGGGGCTGCTCGGCTCGCTGGGGCTCGGCGATCATCTCGACAAGCGGCCGGATCAGCTCTCCGGCGGCCAGCGCCAGCGGGTGGCCGTCGCGCGGGCGCTGGCCAACGATCCGCCGGTGGTGTTCGCCGACGAGCCGACCGGCAGCCTGGACACGAAGAGTTCGGCGCAGGTCTTCGCGATCCTCGAGGATCTGGTTCGGACGGGCGGCAAGACCGTCGTCGCGGTCACGCACGACCTGGACATGGCATCGCGCATGGACCGGCGCATCCACCTGGTGGACGGCAGGCTCGAGAGCGACGAGCGCAACGGCCGAGGCGCCTGAACCTCTCAGAGTGCCTTGCGAAAGGTGAGGTTGATGCGCGCCCGTCCGAGCAGCGGGTGCGTGCCGTCCTTCAGCGGTGCGACGCCGTGGAAGGCGAGGCGGGCCGGGCCGCCCCAGACGACCACGTCGCCATGCGCCAGGGGCACCCGGCGGGCTTTGTCTGTCCGTTCGGAGCCGCCGAACAGGAAGGTCGCCGGCAGGCCGAGCGAGACCGACACGATGGGCGCGTCATAGTCCCGTTCGTTGCGGTCCTGGTGGAGCGTCAGCCGCGCACCGGGCTCGTACCGGTTGATCAGGCAGGCATCGGGAACGAAGCCGGGGAAGCCTCCGGCCGCGGCGGCCCGGGTCGCGAGCACGCCGAAAGCCGCCGGCATGGCGGGCCATTCCGAGCCTGTTTCCGGATCCGCCGCATCGTAGCGGTAGCCGCGCCGGTCGGTGATCCAGCCGGCATTGCCGCAGTTGGTCATGGCGACCGACATGCGGAATCCGCCGGGTGTCGTCATGTGGCGGAAGGGTGCCGCAGCGGCCACGGCGGCCACGCCGGCCAGGATCTCTTCCTCGAACGGCAGCGCGAACCCCGGCAGCAGCACCGCACCGTCGGCCAATGGCACCGCCGATCGCTCGGTCTCGAACAGGTCGCGGGTCATGGGCGTCACGTCGCGTCGTGGAAGATGATGCCGAGGGTGTGGCGCCGGCCGCTGCGCACGGTACCGACGCCGTGCCGCATCTGCACGCGATAGTCGCCGCGCGTTCCCGCCACGGGCCGGTGGCGGACGGCGAACACCACCGCGTCGCCCTGGCGCAGCGGCACGACATCGGCGCGCGACTGCATGCGCGGGCGCTGCTCGGTCAGCACGAACGCGCCGCCCTCGAAATCGCGCTCCGGCTCGGAGAGCAGGATCGCCATCTGCAGCGGGAAGACGTGCTCGCCGTAGAGATCCTGGTGCAGGCAATTGTAGTCGCCCGGGCCGTAGCGCAGCAGCAGCGGCGTCGGCCGGGTCTGGCCGGCGGCGTGGCAGCGCTCGAGGAATGCGGCGTGCGCCCCCGGGAACCGGGGCGCCAGGCCCATGCGCTCGTGCCAGCGGTTCGCCACTGCCGCCAGATGCGGGTAGGCGGCCGTGCGGAGGGCGCCCACGAGATCCGGCAGCGGGTAGGCGAAGTATCTGTATTCGCCGCGGCCATAACCGTGCCGGGCCATCACCACGCGGCTGCGGAAGCGCGATTCGTCGCCGTCGTAGAGGGCGGCCACCGCATCGCATGTCTCGGGTGTCAGCAATCCGCGGATCGCGGCGCTGCCAGCTGCATCCAGGTCGCCCGCGATGCGTGGCCAGTCGAGGGCATCGATGCGGGCGCTGATCGTCTCTGACATGGCTTCTTCCCGAACGGTGCGTCGTGACGGGGAGGTAGGCGCCGCCGGATCGGCGCGCATTCCGATTCTTGCGGCGGCCGTCACGGTCTTCACGCGTGAAGGGCGATGCGCTGACGTTCGACGAGGTCTATAATAAATAAACAGGTCGCGGATGCTCGTGGCCGTCGACCGGCCAGAGAGCCTGATGGTTCGGCCGCGGCCTCCCAAGCCTTGTAGCGGGAGGAACGCAGATGACGATCCGAAACCCCGTCGAATGGGTCGCCGACCAGTTCGGCAATACGGTGCATGGGCTGGATGCCGCCGGCCGTTCCCTCAGCGTGACCGAAGAGGATCGCGGCCTGGCACCGCCAGCCGTGCGCCGGATCACGGTCGCCGATGTCCGGGAGGCGCTTCGGGCGGGCATCCGGGACTTTGCGGCCTATCGGACCGACGTCCTGTTCATCGGCGTCGTCTACCCGATCGCAGGCCTCATCCTGGCGCGGCTGATGGCCGGCTACGACATGCTGCCGCTGGTTTTTCCGCTCGTTTCGGGCTTCGCCTTGCTCGGACCGGCTGCGGCGGCCGGCCTCTACGAGATGAGCCGACGGCGCGAACGGGGGGAGGATGCCGGCTGGACCGATGCTTTTCGCGTCTTCAGTTCCCCGTCTATCGCCGGGATCGCGATCCTGGGCTTCGTGCTGGCCGCGATCTTCGGCCTGTGGCTCGTCGCCGCGATGGCGATCTATGGAGCGACGCTCGGACCCGCGATGCCGCAATCGTTCGGCGCCTTCGTGACCGAGGTGTTCACGACGCCGGCCGGGTGGGCGCTGATCGTCTTCGGTGTCGGCGTCGGCTTCCTGTTCGCCGTGCTGACCCTGACGATCAGCGTCGTCTCGTTCCCGCTTCTGCTCGACCGGCGGGTGCGGGTGACGACGGCTGTCCTGACCTCGATGCGCGTCGTCACGGAGAACCCCGTGCCGATGATGGTCTGGGGCCTGATCGTCGCGACCGGACTTGCGCTGGGTGCCCTGCCGCTGCTGCTCGGCCTGATCGTGGTGGTCCCCGTGCTGGGCCACGCCACCTGGCACCTCTACCGGAAGACCGTGGGCTGACGGGTCGGCGGCACCCGCCGCACCGTGGCGGCGGGTGCGGCGCCCTCAAACGGCGACGTAGCCGCCGTCGACATTGTAGTTGGCGCCGTTGACGTAACTGGCGCGGTCGGAGCAGAGCCAGCAGACCATTTCGGCGATCTCCTGCGCCGTCCCCATGCGGCGCATCGGCGTCATGCCCAGGATGTGCTCGCCGCGCCGGGCCATCGTGTCACGCGTCATGTCGGTCTCGATATAGCCGGGGCAGACGGAATTGGTCCGGATCCCGGCCTCGGCATATTCGATCGCGGCGGTCTTGGTCAGGCCGACCACGCCGTGCTTGGCAGCGACGTAGGCGGACGAGGTGGGAAGCCCGATCAGCCCGGCGATGGAGGCGGTGTTGACGATCGCCCCGCCGCCGCCCTGTGCCGTCATCTGCTTCAGCTCGCTGCGCATGCTGAGCCAGACGCCCTTCAGGTTGACCGCGACCATGCGGTCGAACGCTTCCTCCGACCAGTCCGCGGTCTTCTGACCGGCCGCGTCTACCTGATATCCCGCGATCCCCGCATTGTTGAACGCACAGTCGAGCCGGCCGAAGGCCGCGACGGCGGCCGCCACCATCTTCTCGACCTGGTCCCGGCTACTGACGTCGCAGGTGACGGAGATCGCCTGGCCGCCGGCATCATTGATCATGGAAACCGTCTCCGCGGCGCCGTCGGCGCTCATGTCCGCGACGGCGACCCGTGCACCCTCGCGCGCGAACAGCAGGGCCGCCGCCCGGCCGATCCCGCGGGCGCCGCCGGTGATCAGGGCCGCCTTGCCTTCGAGCATGCGCGCGGGCGGCTTCTGCGGAGCTTCGACCATTGTTCCCTCCAACCCTCGTTATTGTTCCGCCAGTCTAAGCGGCATCGTCCCTGGCGAGATAGAGGAGCCCGGCGGCGCGGAGGGGGGCGGAGCGGACAGCAGAACGCCCGGACCGATCTCTCGGCCCGGGCGCGTTCGCCGTGTACCCGGCGGTGATTCAGCGGCGGAGCATCAGTGACGGCTCTCCCAGTCCTGAAGTTGACGTTCCGCCTCGTCCTTCTCGACGCCGTAGCGCTCCTGCACACGCCCTACGAGCTTGTCCCGGCTTCCTTCCACGAAGGTGAGATCGTCGTCGGTGAGTTTGCCCCACTGCTGCTTCACCTCGCCCTTCATCTGGTTCCAGTTGCCGCGAACCTGTTCCCAATTCATGGCCGGCTCCGTTGCTGTTTCCGTTGTCTGAGAAACAGGGCGACGGCAGGGCGGTTCCCTGGCCGCGCGGCGCTACGACTCGAAGGTCGTCTCCGAATGGTCGGCGACGTCGAGGCGAGCAATTGCAGCTGGATCAAGGGTGATCAGGCGGCCGCTCGGTGGTGTTCGACGCGCTCGGCTGTTCTAGACGGCCGCGAGTGGGCGGTGGGGTTCGGGCGGCAGCGTCACCCGGATCGCATCGCCCGCGCGCACGTCGCCCTCTCGCCTGACGATCGACATGACCCCGGCCTTACGGATCAGGCCGCCATCGGCGTCGCGGCCCAGACATGCGGCCATGAGACCCTTTTGAAACCGGTCGAGCTGAACGCAGGGATTGCGCAGACCGGTAACCTCGACCACCGCCGTCTCGCCGATGGCGAGCAGGGTGCCCGTGGGCAGGCCCAGGAGGTCGAGGTCGCGCGTCAGGATGTTCTCGCCGATCTCGCCGGGACCGACGTCGAAGCCCTTGGCCTTCAGTTCCTCCAGCAGCTCGATGTGGATCAGGTGCACCTGGCGCAGGTTCGGCTGCGTCGGGTCCCGCGCGACGCGGGAGCGGTGCTTCACCGTCTCGCCGTGATGGGCGTCGCCAGCGACGCCGAGGCCGGCGAGAAGCCGAATCTCGAGTTGATTCGGCTTGCCGAAACTGTGCGTGGCACTCCGGCTCACCGCGACGACGCTCGCCGTGCCGGGGCGTTCCTGCGGTGCCATCAGCGCTTGCTGCCGTAGAGGGCGTCCGGGTCGACCAGCACGGGCGCGTTCTCGACCATCCCGTCCGGCGTGACGGCATTGAAGAAGCAGTTCCTGCGCCCGGTGTGGCACGCCACGCCGTCCTGATGGACACGCAGCAGCAGGGTGTCGCCGTCGCAGTCGACAAGCATCTGCTTCAGCACCTGCATCTGCCCCGACGTCTCGCCCTTGCGCCAGAGCGCCTTGCGCGACCGCGACCAGTAGCAGACGCGGCCGGTGCGCAGCGTCTCCGCGACGGACTCGGCGTTCATCCAGGCCATCATCAGCACCTCGCCCGTGTCGTGCTGCTGCGCGATGGCGGCGACGAGGCCGTCCGTATTGAAGCTGATCGTGCCGAGCGCCGCCGCGACGGCGGGCTCGGGCAGGGGGTATTGCTGTTCGTTCACTGCACGCTCGCTCCCGGCTGCGCCCAGGCGTCCAGCATCGCCTTCAGGGCATCGGCGCCGACGTTGCGGGTGATGAAGATGATGCGCGACCGGCGGTCGTCGCTCGGCCAGCCATCGAGGATGACGGGCGGGTGGAAGAGGTGCTGCACCCCGTGCACGGCGACCGGACGGTCCAGGCCGTCGACGTTCAGGATGCCCTTCATCCGCAGCAGGTCGCCGCCGCGGCTCGCCACCAGCGCCTCCAGCCAGCCGACCCAGACGTTCCATGCCAAGGGCTGGTCGCAGGTCAGCACGAAGGATTTGAAGGCGTCGTCGTGCTTGTGATGATGGTGGTGGTGATCGTGGTCGCCATGGTCGTGACCGTGGTGGTCATGGTCGTGCTGGGCCGCGTGGTAGGCCTCCTCGCGCAGCCAGCGGGCGACGTCGGGGCTCTTGGTCTCGGGATTGTAGAGGCCCGCCTCGAAGAGGGTCTTCGGGTCCGCCTCACCGTCGTGCACTTCCTGGATCGGCGCCCCGGGATTAAGGGCCTTCAGCCGCTCGCGGAGCTTTTCCAGGTCGCGCCGCGACACCGGGTCCCGGACGAGGTCGGTCTTGGTCAGCAGCAGCCGGTCGGCCATCGCCACCTGGCGCACGGATTCTTCCTGGCTGTCGAGCGTGCTGTCGCCGTTGATCGCGTCGATCGTGGTCACGACCCCGTCGAGCCGGTAGTGGCTGCCGACGACGGGATCGCCCATCAGCGTGTGCAGGATCGGGACCGGATCCGCGAGGCCGGTCGTCTCGATCAGCAGCCGCTCGAACGGCGGCAGGTCGCCCTTGGCGCGCCGGGCCAGCAGGTCGCGCATGGTGTCGACCAGATCGCCCTTGATGGTGCAGCAGATGCAGCCGCTCTCCATCAGGATCGTGTCGTCCGTGGCCGAGGAGACGAGGTCGTGGTCGAGGCCGACCTCGCCGAACTCGTTGATGATCACTGCGGTCCGGCCCATGTCCGGCCGCTTTAGCAGATGCGACAGCAGCGTGGTCTTGCCGCTTCCGAGGAAGCCGGTGATCACGGAAACGGGGACGGGTTCGGTCCTGGCCATCGCTACGTCCTTTTCGCCGTCGGGTCGAAGCGGCGCGGAAGACATTTAGGCGTGGTGAGGGGGCAGCGTCCAGGCTCGAGGCGCTCCGCCTCGGAGCGCGGGCGTCTCGCCCGCACCTTGGTTCTCGCGGCGGCAATTATGGCGCCGGACGTTCGGATCGCGGGCCGCCTCTGCACCGAGCGCTGCTGAACGGCCAATCCTCGGGCTCCGCGCAAAGCCCAGCCCTGACCGGATTGTACTCGACATACGAGATCGTTGCGGCGAGGTGCTCGTCGTCTCTGACATAGCGATCGAAGTAATCAGGCTGCCAGAAGCGGCCTTCGCCGGGCGAGAACTCGCGTGCGCGTTTGGCCGTGTAGGATTTCCAGGAGTGCACGATCGATGAGAGCGTATGGCCGTCGTTCACGCGGAGCACGGCGTGGACATGGTTTGGCATGATGCTCCAGGCGAGGACGCGGTAGCGTTCCCGATCGAAATGCAGCAATGCATGCTCGACCAGACCCGCGATCTCGGGAATGCGCAGTGCACATGAACCGTAGCCGCAATCGAGCAGCTTCTCGACGTTGCGTCTTAGCTCTTGCGATGCGACGCGTCGGGAGCGGAGCGCCCGCAGGACATTCTGTGGAAGACTGTCAGCGAGCCGAAAGGTTACCGACTGGACGATGTCGGGGGCATCGAGATGCGGAAGGTACCCGCGAGAGTGCCACCCGACAGTCATCAGCCGCGGCTCACTCCAAGAAAAGACGGAAGAAGGCGGGCGGGACGCCCGCGCTCCGGGTCGCCGGTCGGCCTCATCGGGCCGCCGTCACCACGATCTCGACGAGGTCGCCTGGGGCGAGTTGGACGCCGATGCAGGCGCGTTGGGGCCAGTGGCCGGGATCGTTGCCGAGCCATTCGCACCATGCCCGATCCATCTCGCCCTTCGTGGCGATATCGGTGACGTAGACCGTCGCGGACACGAGCCGCGACTTGTCCGTGCCGGACTTGGAAAGGCATTCGTCGATGACGCCGAGGGCGCCCCGGGTCTGGTCGTAGACGGAGCCGGACTTGTCCGGCCCAGTCGCGACCGCCCACACGAGGTCGCCCCAGGCGCTGGCCTGGCTGCGGCCCCGTGCGGAACCGGGCACCCGCTCGATGGCGGGCATACGACTATTCCGCGGCGCGAGCGGCGCGGGGCGGCCAGTCGACCTGACGGCGCAGTTCCAGCTTGGCGATCTGCTGGCGGTGCACCTCGTCCGGACCGTCGGCGAAGCGCAGTGCCCGCATGCGCGACCACATGTAGCTGAGCTTGAAGGCCTGGCTCATGGCGCCGCCGCCGTGCGCCTGCATCGCGTCGTCGATGACCTTGAGGGCCATGTTCGGCGCCGCGACCTTGATCATCGCGATTTCCTGCCGGGCAGTCTTGTTGCCGGCGGTGTCCATCATCCAGGCGGCCTTCAGCGTCAGCAGGCGGCACATCTCGATGTTGATGCGGGCGTTGGCGACGCGCTCCATGAAGTTGTCGCGCTCGGCCAGGGTCTTGCCCCAGGTCACGCGCTCCGTGCCGCGCTTGCACATCATCTCCAGCGCCCGCTCGGCGACGCCGATGATGCGCATGCAGTGATGGATGCGCCCCGGGCCGAGGCGGCCCTGGGCGATCTCGAAGCCGCGGCCCTCACCGAGGAGCAGGTTCTCCTTGGGCACGCGGACGTTCTTGAACTCGACCTCGCCGTGGCCGTGCGGGGCGTCGTCGAAGCCCATCACGTTCAGCATGCGCAGGTTCGTGATGCCTGGGGTGTCGACGGGGACGACGATCATCGACTGCTGGCGGTAGGTCGGCGCCGACGGGTCGGTCTTGCCCATCAGGATCAGCACCTTGCAGCGCGGGTCGCCGATGCCGCTGGTCCACCACTTCAGGCCGTTGATGACGTAGTGGTCGCCGTCGCGCTCGATGCGGGTCTCGATGTTGGTCGCGTCGGACGAGGCGACGCGCGGCTCGGTCATCGCGAAGGCCGAACGGATCTCGCCGTTCAGCAGCGGCTCCAGCCACTTCTTCTTCAGCTCCGGGCTGGCGTAGCGCTCGAACACCTCCATGTTGCCGGTGTCCGGCGCCGAGCAGTTGAACGCCTCGGACGCCCAGTGGACGCGGCCCATGATCTCGCAGAGGGGCGCGTACTCCATGTTGGTCAGGCCGGCGCCGCTCGCGCTCTCCGGCAGGAAGAAGTTCCAGAGGCCCTCGGCCTTGGCCTTCTGCTTCACCTCTTCCAGGATCGGCACGACCTTCCAGCGGTTTCCACCCTCGTCGAGCTGCTGATAGTAGAGCTCTTCGTTGGGGTAGACGTACCGGTTCATGAAGTCTTCGACGCGGGCCTTCAGCTCCTTGGTCCGCTCCGAGTACTCGAATTCCATGTCTCGCTCCCTCCATCCGTCAGGGAATGGTTCTGTCATCCATTGGTACGGACAGCCTAGCGGTTTCGGGCGGCTTTGTCGCCTCCCCGCCGAGGTCAGCGCGGCGCGGCTCCCCGGATCAGCGGCGCGAACTCGTCGACCACCTCCAGATAGACATCGCGCTTGAACGGCACGATCAGGTCGACGAGCCGGTCGAGAGCCACCCACTGCCAAGCGTCGAACTCCACATGGGGCGTCGCGGTCAGGTCGATGTCCGCATCCTGGCCGGTGAAGCGCAGCGCGAACCATTTCTGCGCCTGGCCGCGATAGCGGCCGCCCCATACGCGGCGCGCGAGCGAGGCCGGCAGTTCGTAATGCCGCCATAGGTCGCTCTCCGCGATGATCTCCGCCTTCCCCGTACCGATCTCCTCCTGCATTTCGCGGAGGACCGCGGTTCGCGGTTCCTCGCCGGGATCGATGCCGCCCTGCGGCATCTGCCATGCGTCCTGGGTGTCCAGGCGCCGCCCGACGAAAACCTCGCCGTTCGCATTGAGCAGCAGCAGCCCGACGCAGGGACGATAGCCGGGCAGGATGTGCGGGTGTCCGACGGTCATGGCCGTGCCTTCCGGGCAGAGGCCGGAGCGGGGGTGGCGTCGGGGGCGGCGTTGGGGGCCGGCTGGCTCGGCTTGTCCCCGCCGACCATGGCAGACAGCGGTGCGAGTTCGAAGCCGCGGTCGGCGAGCGTGGCCGCCCAGGCGGCGATCGCATCGATCGTGACCGGATAGGGGCGCCCAAGGGCGATGGCGCTGCCGCGACGGCGCGCGATCTCCTCCACCTCGGCCAGCCGCCGGTCGACGGCCGCGCGTGACGGTACAGGGTCGATGATCCGGTCGACTGCCGCGAACGGCACGCCGAGTTCGGCCGTGACGCGCGCCGCGATGGCGGGATTGGTCGCGGAAGCGTCGAACAGAAGCAGGCCGCGGTCGCGCAGCGGGGCGACGATCGTGCGCACGGCGCTCTCCGTCGACAGGAACGCGCCGCCCATATAGGTCGCGATCCCGACATAAGCGGAGCCCCGCGACAGATGCCATTCCAGCGCGTCGATCATGGCGTCCGGGGCGGCCGCCGTGGTGAGCGCGCGCGGGCCGGGATCGTCGGTCTTCGCGGCGGGTTCCATGGGGACGGCGATCAGGACCTCATGGCCATCGGCCCTGGCGCGCTGCAGCCAGACGGCAGCGGCGTCGGCGTAGGACAGGAACGCCAGCGACACTTCCGGCGGCAGCGAATTCACCGCCTTGCCCGTCGCCGCGGTGCTGAGGCCAAGGTCGCTGAGGACTACGGCGATCCGTGCCTTCTCTGCGTTCGGTGCGAAGGGGCGGGCATAGACCTGCCAAGGCTTCCGGCCGAGCGGCCCGATCACGGGGAGCGGACCGCTCGGACCGTCCTCCACGAGCCTCGGATCGACGCCCTGGAAGCCGGTCGTCGCCGCTGTGGCGGCGTCCGGGGACACCGGCTCAGCCCGCGGCTCCTGCCTGGGCTCCTTTTGGGGTGGCGGTTCCGCGGGCACCGGCGGAGCCGCGGCCTCCGCGGGGGTGGCGCCGGGGGGCTCGGCGGGCGGTTCGGGCACCGCAACAGGTTCGGGCGCGGGGGCGGGCTCTGGTGCGGGCGCCGGTTCGGGGGGCGTCGGCGGCGCCTGTGCCGCCGGAGGCTCCACGGGTGCCACGACCGGCTTTTCTCCGGCAGGCGCCGGCTCGGCCGGTGCCGCTGCGGCCGGGGGCGCTGCCGGTGCTGTCGCTTCTGCCGGTACTGGCGGTGCCTCCGCCGGCGGTGCCTCCGCGGGTACTGGCGCAGGGGCAGCCGGGCGGTCCGGAATGACCAGCGTCAGCGTCGGAGCGTCGGTTCGATCGGGCTCTTCCCCCAACTCCACCCACGCCACGACACCGGCCAGGACGGCGAGGGTCGCGGCCCACGCGGCGAAGAGTGGCGCGCGCCTCATCGCTTCGGCCGGGCGGGGCGACGGCGGGACTGCCCGGGATATGCCGGCTCCGAACGGCCGCTGGGCACCATCCGCTCCCTACTTCGTGATCCGCTTCTGGTACAGCGAGATGCCGCGCAGCAGGTCGAAGGCGCGCGCCAGCTGATAGTCCTGCGGTCCGCCCTGAAGGACCGGCGGGATCGCCTCGACCTCTTCGTCTTCCATCTCGGAGCCCGGCTGGCCTCCCGGCTGGGACTGAGGCTGAGGCTGGGGCTGGGGCGTGACGGCCGGTGCGGCGGGTGCTTGCGGCGCCGGGCCGGACGTCGGCTCGGCACGTTCGGCGTCGTTGCGCAGGGCACCCCGCAGGTCGGCCTCGCGCCGGCGACCCTCGACGGTCAACGGCTCGATGCGCGCCTGCTCGATGATGATGTCCGGCTCGATGCCCTTCGCCTGGATCGAGCGTCCCGACGGGGTGTAGTAGCGCGCCGTCGTCAAGCGGATCGCACCGTGCCCCGGGATGGGAACGATGGTCTGCACCGAGCCTTTGCCGAACGACTGGGTGCCGACGACCAGCGCGCGCTGATGATCCTGCAGGGCGCCTGCGACGATTTCGGATGCCGACGCCGAGCCGCCGTTGATCAGCACGACGATCGGCAGATCTGCGGCGATGTCTCCGGAATTCGCGTTGTAGCGCTGCACGTCCTCTTTCCGCCGGCCGCGCGTTGAGACGATCTCGCCCTTGTCCAGGAAGTCGTCGGACACGGCGACCGCCTGGTCCAGGAGGCCGCCCGGGTTGTTGCGCAGATCGAGCAGCACGCCGTGCAGCTTGTCGCCCATCTCCTCCTTCAGCCGCTTCATGGCGTTGCGCAGGCCTTCGTCGGTCTGCTCGCTGAACGAGGTGATGCGGATGTAGCCGATATCCTTTTCAACGCGCGAGCGCACCGACTGGATGCGGATGACGTCGCGGGTGAGGGTCACGTCGAAGGGTGCCTCCTCGCCGCGCCGGATCGTGACCTTCAGCGTGGTCTTCGGCGCGCCGCGCATCTTTTCGACGGCATCGGCGAGGGTCATGCCCTGGACGGACTCGCCGTCGAGGTGCGTGATCAGGTCGCCGGGCTGCAGGCCAGCGCGGAAGGCGGGCGTATCGTCGATGGGGGAGACGACCTTGACGTAGCCGTTCTCCATCGTGACCTCGATGCCGAGGCCGCCGAACTCGCCTTTCGTCTGCACCTGCATGTCGCGAAAATTCTTCGCGTTCAGGTAGCTGGAATGCGGGTCGAGCGCCGTCAGCATGCCGTTGATCGCGGATTCGACGAGTTGTTCGTCGGTCACCGGCTCGACATAGTCGGAGCGCACCCGCTCGAACACGTCGCCGAACAGGTTGAGCTGGCGGTAGGTCTCCGAGCCCTTGTTCTGGGCGCTCACGTCGACCGCGGTTGCGCAACCGACCGTGACGGCCACCGTGGCCGCCAGCATCATTCGTCCGATCATGCCCTGCTATTCCCTCTGCGCCGCCAGCATGGGCAGCGGATTGGTAGGCTGCCCGTTGCGGCGCAGCTCGACATAGAGGTGGGGGTTCCCTCTTTCGGATGCACCCATGACACCGACGGGCTCCCCGGCGATCACCCGCTGGCCCGGGCGCGCATCGATTCGCGCGAAGCCCATCAGCACCGAATGATACCCGTCGCCATGGTCGATGATCAAGAGTCGGCCATAGCCGCGGAAATCTCCCGCATAGGCTACGGTGCCCTCGCGTGGCGCCACCACCTGCGCATCGCCGCGTGTCTCCAGTACGACACCGCGATCCCGCGGCGGCGGTGCATCGCCGTAGCCCATGACGATCCTGCCGCGGGCCGGGGGGGCCGTCCGCGACGAGCCGCGCGGTACCACCGGTGGTGGGGGCTGCGACTCGCGCAACTCGGCGGGGCGCGGTGGCGGCGTCATCGCGACCGGTGGCGGCGCGTTCCGCCGGCGCGCCTCTTCCTCCGCGCGCCGCTGTTCTTCGGCGAGCCGGCGCTGTTCCGCGGCCCGCCGTCGTGCCGCCTCGGCACGCTGGCGCTCCGCTTCGACCCGGCGGCGCTCCTCCTCCGCGCGTCGTTCCGCTTCCAGCCGCTTGATCAGGTCGCGCAGGTCGTCGGCTTCCTTGCCCATGCTGTCGAGCCGGGCGACGACATCCTGGCGCTCGGCCGCCGCGCGATCGCGGAGGACGGCGGTTCGTTCCGCCAGTCGGGCCAGTTCGGCGCGTTCGCTTCGCAGCGCTGCCAGCTGGTTGGCCAGCGCCGTGCGCTCGCGCCTGCCCTCTTCGCGGAGGGCGGCGAGCGTCGCAAGCCGGTCGCGCAGCTCGACGGCCTGCCGCTCCAGGGGCGGGACCACCGCGCCGAGCAGCATCGCCGTCCGCACGGTATCGACCGGGCTGGTCGGCATGGCGATCATCGCCTCGGGCGGCCGGCGCGCGAGGCGTTGCAGCGCGGCCAAGGTCACCGCCATGCGGTCGCGTCCGTCATTCAGGCTCTGTTCCGCCGCTGCGGTCTCGCGCCGGAGATCGCGCAGGCGAAGCTCCGTCGCGGAGGCTGCCGCTTCCTGATCCTGCACGCGCCGGGCGACTTCGACCGACTGCGCGCGCAGCGCCTCCACCTCCTGAGCGTGTCTGGCCGCTTCTGCGTCCAGGCGTTCCCTGCGTTCCCGCGCGAGGTCGATGGCGCGGTCGATCGACCGTATCTCGCTCTTCGCCCGATCCTCGTCGCGGACCTGCGCGTCCGCGTCAGCGAGCGGCAAGGCAACCGTGGCCGCGACCACGGCCACCATCGCCCCGCACAGTCGGGCGGAGCGGGCGCTGCTGTAGCGGTGGGCGACCGGAACGGTTGGCAACATGCGCGTGGCGGGCTTTCGGGCCGCGGGACCGGCCTTCAACCTATCATGCGATCGCTTGCCCGCAGCAACTTTGCGGCCCTGCGATCATGTAGAATCGGCAATGTCGGGCGGCCTTGCGGCGCCCGCTTTAGGCGCGATGATAGGGGTGGCCGGCCAGGATCGTCGTCGCCCGATAGAGCTGCTCCGCCAGCATGGCGCGAGCCAGCAGATGGGGCCAGGTCATTGCGCCGAACGAGAGGGTCAGGTCCGCCGCCGCACGCACCGGCGCGTCATGGCCGTCGGCGCCGCCGATCAGGAACGCCGCCTGCGGGACCCCCTCGTCGCGCCAGCCGCCGAGGAGGGCGGCGAAGGTCGCGCTGTCGAGGCTGCGGCCCGTTTCGTCGAGCGCCACCACCCGCGATCCCTTGGGCACCGCCGCCAGGAGCAGTTCACCCTCGCGCGCCTTCAGCCGGGGCGGCGGCAGGGCCTGTCTCACCTCGACCTCGCGCAGGTCGAGGGGCCACGTCATCCGGCGGGCGTACTCGTCGTAAAGAGCTCCTGCAGCGCTGCCGCGGGCGCGGCCGACGGCGGCAACCAACAGGCGCAACGGCGGTTCAGCTCGCGTTCGAGCGGCTCGGCGCCGCTTCCGCCAGCTCGACGCCCCACATCTTCTCCAGGTTGTAGAAGGCGCGGACCTCGGGGCGGAACAGGTGGACGATCACGTCGCCTGCGTCGATCAGCACCCAGTCGCCGGCCGGCAGCCCCTCGATCGCCGGCGCACGGCCGATCAGCGGCTTCAGGTCCTCGGCCAGATGCTCGGCCATCGCGGCGACGTGGCGCTGCGCCCGACCGGACGCGACCACCATCTGATCGCAGATCGACGATTTGCCGCGGAGATCGATCACCACGACATCCTGCGCTTGGTCGTCGTCCAGGCGCTGCAGCGTGAGATCCAGGATGCTGCCCTTTTCGGCGCCGTAGTCCTTCGCCTCGGGGCGGTCCTGGGCATCGGGGTGGGCGGCGTGGAGCCGTCCGGCGGTCGCGTCGGAGCCGATTATGACCGTGATCCTCCTGCAGTGGCGGGCGGCCAGCACGAAAGCCGCGCGCGTATGTCCGTCGCCGATGTGTTGTCATGGGGTATGGGAATGAACGTCCAAGCCGGCGGAACGCGCCCGGCCAGATCGCCGGCACCTGAAAGCGGGACCCGGTCCTGCCGGAACCTGTGCGCCACCTTGCCTGCCATTGCCCTGGAGAAGTAGGTAGGCCGGGCGAAGACCGCAACGGGGACCATCCGGAAGAGTTGCGGCCAGCGGCTCCAGCGCGGCATCTGGATCATGATGTCGGCGCCCATCAGCCAGACGAAGTCGATGCCCGGAAAGCGTCGCCGCAGCGCCAGGACGGTGTCGACCGTATAGCGGGTGCCGAAGTGGCGCTCCAGATCCGTCACCCGGATGCGCGGATGCGCCGCCACCCGCCCGGCGCGCTGCATACGCGCGGAAAGAGAGGCCATGCCGTCGGCGGCCTTCAGCGGATTCTGCGGCGAGACGAGCCACCAGACCTCGTCCAGGCGAAGCCGCCGCAGAGCCTCGAGACTGACGTGGCGATGACCGCGATGTGCGGGATTGAACGAGCCGCCGAGCAGGCCGATCCGGCCTGTCGCGCGATGGCCGACCACGCCGGAGAGGCGCGCCGGCCGCTGCATCGAGGTGGCTATGGCCGGACCTGCCCGTCGCCGCGGACGACGTATTTATAGCTGGTCAGCTGCTCGGCGCCGACCGGGCCGCGGGCGTGGAAGCGGTCGGTGGAGATGCCGATCTCGGCACCCATGCCGAACTCGCCGCCGTCGGCGAACTGGGTCGAGGCATTGTGCAGCACGATGGCGCTGTCCACCCGATCGAGGAACCGCCGGGCGGCGTCCGCGTCCTCGCTCAGGATCGCATCGGTATGATGCGAACCGTAGCGGTTGATGTGGTCGATCGCGGCGTCGAGGCCGTCGACGACGCGCGCCGACACGATCGCGTCGAGATACTCTGTCGACCAGTCGCTGTCCGCCGCGGGCAGGACGCGCGGATCCACGTCGCGCACCGCCGCGTCGCCGCGCACCTCGCAGCCCCCATCGAGCAGGTCGCGGATCACGGGAGGCATGTGGGTCGATGCCGCCGCCCGGTCGAAGAGCAGCGTCTCGACCGCGCCGCAGACGCCGGTGCGCCGCAGCTTCGCGTTCAGCACGATGCGGCGCACCTCCTCCAGGTCGGCGGTGGCGTCGACATAGATGTGCACCAGGCCTTCGAGATGGCCGATGACCGGCACCTTCGCCTCGTTCATCACGCGTTCGATCAGCGAGCGCCCGCCGCGCGGCACGATCACGTCGACGAGGCCGCGCAGTCCGAGGAGCGCGCCGACGGCCGCCCGGTCGCGGGTCGGCACCAGTTGGATACAGTCCTCCGGCAGGCCGGCGGCGCGCAGTCCCTCGTGCAGGCAGTCTGCGATGGCGCGCGAACTGTGGAAGCTCTCGGATCCGCCGCGCAGGATGGCGGCGTTGCCGGACTTCAGGCAGAGCCCGCCGGCGTCGGCCGTTACGTTCGGGCGGGATTCGTAGATGATGCCGATCACGCCGAGCGGCACGCGCACGCGCGCGATCCGCAGCCCGTTCGGGCGGGTCCATTCCGCGATCGTCTGGCCGATCGGGTCGGGCAGGGCGGCGACCTCCTCCAGGCCGCGCGCGATGCCCTCGATGCGGCCTTCGTCCAGCCGGAGCCGGTCGGACATCGATGCCGACAGGTCGCGCGCCTCGGCGAGGTCGCGGGCGTTGGCGGCGAGAATCTCCGGCGCGCGTGCGCGAATGGCGGCGGCGGCGGCATGCAGTGCCGAATCCTTCGCCGCGGACGGCGCCAGTGCCAGGACCGACGCGGCGGCGCGGGCGCGCTCGCCGATGCGGCGCATTGTCGTGCCGACGTCGTCGGTCTCAGCGAGCGGCATCGCCAGGGTCATGACAGCACCAGGTCGTCTCGATGGATCATCTCGTCGCGGCCACGGTAGCCGAGCCGGTCGGCGATTTCATGGCTTTTGTGCCCGGCGATCAGGCGCGCATCGTCCGATGAATAGGCACAGAGACCGCGTGCCAGTTCCCGGCCCGCCGCATCCTTCACCAGCACCGCGTCGCCGCGCTGGAATACGCCGTCGACGGTCACCACGCCGGCGGGAAGCAGGCTGCGCCCGTCGCGCAGGGCACGCGCCGCGCCCTCGTCGATCGTCACCACGCCGCGGGTACGCAGGCTTCCGGCGATCCACTCCTTGCGGGCGGTGCGGGGCGTCGCGGACGGCAGGAACCAGGTGCAGCGCTCGCCGGATTCGATGGCCGCCAGCGGCGCCTCGCGTCGGCCGTTGGCGATGACCATGCGGCAGCCGGCGCCCATGCTGATGCGCGCCGCAGCGAGCTTGGTCACCATGCCGCCGCTGCCGAAACCGGACCCGGGTGCGCCGGCCATCGCCTCGATCTCGGGCGTAAGGGCGTGGATTTCCGGCAGGAACCGCGCCTGCGGGTCGTGGCGCGGGTCGGCGGTATAGAGCCCGTCGATGTCGGAGAGCAGGACGAGGGCCTCGGCACTAACCATCGCCGCGACGCGCGCGGCGAGGCGGTCGTTGTCGCCGAACCGGATCTCCTCGGTCGCCACCGTGTCGTTCTCGTTGATCACCGGCACGGCGTGCAGGCGGACCAGGGCGTTGAGCGTGTTGCGGGCGTTCAGATACCGCCGGCGCTGCTCGGTATCGCCGAGCGTCACCAGCACCTGGGCGACGGTGATTCCGTGGCGTGCCAGCGTCTCCTGCCAAGCGTGGGCGAGGCGGATCTGGCCTGTCGCGGCGGCGGCCTGGGACTCCTCCAGCCGCAGCGGTCCGTCGGGCAGGCGAAGCTGCCTGCGCCCGAGGGCGATCGCGCCGGACGATACGATGATGACCTCCTGCCCGCGGGCGGCACAGCGCGCCACGTCGTCGCCGACGGCGTCGAGCCAGCTGCGCCGGAGCTGCCCGCTCGCCTCGTCGACGAGCAGTGAGGAGCCGATCTTCACCACCAGCCGGCGCGCCGCGGCGAGCGGACTGTCGGCGATGGCCGCGGCACTCATGGCTGGTAGGGCGCGGCGGGCGCGTCTGCGCCGTCCTCGGCGCGGGAACCCTGAATGGCGGCGTACAGCGCCGAGAGCAGGTCGCGGACGTTCTGCCCGGAGGCGCCGGAGATCGTCCAGACGGCACCCGGTGCGATCTCCGCCGCCTCGGCGAGTGCCGCGCGCCGCTCCTCGATGTCGTCCGGCGTTAGCGCGTCGCACTTGTTCAGGGCGACGATCTCCGGCTTTTCGGCCAGCGTCTCGCCATAGGCCTCGATCTCGCCGCGCACGATGCGGTAGCTCTCGGCCGGATCCTCGGATGTCCCGTCGATCAGGTGCAGGAGCACTCGGCAGCGTTCCACATGGCCGAGGAAGCGATCGCCGAGGCCGGCACCTTCATGCGCGCCTTCGATCAGCCCCGGTATGTCGGCGAGCACGAATTCGGCGTCGTGCACGTTGACCACGCCCAGGCCGGGCGTCAGGGTCGTGAAGGGATAGTCGGCGATCTTCGGCTTCGCCCGGCTGACGGCGGCGAGGAAGGTCGACTTGCCGGCGTTGGGCAGGCCGACGAGACCGGCGTCGGCGACCAGCTTCAGGCGCAGCCAGAGCCAGCGCTCCTCGCCGGGCCATCCCGGGCCGGCGCGGCGCGGCGCCTGGTTCGTCGAGGACTTGAAGTGGACGTTGCCGAAGCCGCCGTCGCCGCCCTTGGCCAGCATGATCCGCTGGCCGGGTTCGGTCATGTCGGCGAGCACCGTCTCGCGGTCCTCGTCCAGGATCTCGGTGCCCGGTGGAACGCGCAGCACGACATCGCTGCCGGCGGCTCCGCTCTTCTGCCGCCCGGCGCCGCCATGGCCGCGCCCGGCGCGGAAATGCTGCTGGTAGCGGTAGTCGATCAGGGTGTTCAGGTTCGGCACGCACTCGACATACACGCTGCCGCCGCGGCCGCCGTCGCCGCCGTCCGGCCCACCGAACTCGATGAACTTCTCGCGCCGGAAGCTGACGGAACCGCCGCCGCCGTCGCCGCTGCGGATCCAGATCTTGGCTTCGTCGAGGAAGCGCATGTCAGTCTCGGATCCTGGTTCGAAGGGCCGCTGGCGAAATGCGGAACGGTGAACCGTTCCTGCCCCAGAACGACGAAGGGGGAATGGCGAGCCATTCCCCCGGGTCGCACCGTCCTGGGGGCGGAGCGTTATTCGGCCGGCGGCACCGCGGTTTCGGTGGGCACCACGGAGACGTAGGTGCGGTTCTTCAGCCCGCCGCCGAACTCCACGCGGCCCTCGACCAGGGCGAAGATCGTGTGATCCTTGCCGAGGCCGACATTGCGGCCGGGGTGATACTTCGTGCCGCGCTGGCGAATGATGATGTTGCCCGGAATGACGGCCTGTCCGCCGAACTTCTTCACGCCCAGACGGCGACCGGCGGAATCGCGACCGTTACGCGAACTGCCGCCTGCTTTCTTATGAGCCATACGATCTGCTCCCCGACCCGATCAGGCCGTGATGTCGGTGATGCGAAGGACCGTCACGTTCTGACGGTGACCGCGCTTGCGCCGATAGTTCTGGCGGCGCTTCTTCTTGAAGATGATGACCTTGTCGTTGCGATCCTGCGCGACGACCGTCGCGGCTACGGACGCACCGTCGATCATCGGCGAGCCGACCTTCGGCTCGTCGCCGCCGAGCATCAGCACTTCGCCGAGCGTGATCGTGTCGCCCGCTTCGCCGGGCAGCCGCTCCACGCGGATGACGTCGTCCTTGGCGACCCTGTATTGCTTGCCGCCGGTCTTAACGATTGCGTACATGGCTTCCCGACTTCCGCACGACGTGAGCGCACCGATATGGTGGGCACTCCCGGATCGCACAATAACAGACCGCGCCTGCGGAACCCGCGGCGCGAGAGGCCGGGAATATACGCAGCCGGCGCGACGTGTCAACCGGATGTGCCGCTTCCCGCGCAGCTTTAGAGTAGCACCATGGTTTCATCGGAGGGCAGACAGGATGAGCGTCGCCGCTGCGCGATGGCTGGTTCGGGCGGTGCAGGAGCCCGGCGATCTGCGCGACGCGCTTCGGGCGCGCGCGGAGGACGTCACTCTGGCGGATCTGGCGGCGCTCTCGACGGAACGCGGCCAGCCCGTTTCGATAGAGGATCTCCGGCAGGCATTCGTCGAGGATTGGACCTTGCGCCGGGCGCTCGCGAACGTGCGCTCGCGGTCGGAGAAGGTCTAGGCGGGCGCGGCGAACCGGATGCGCAGTGAGGCGCGTTCGCGCAGCACCCGCCGTCCCGTCCATTCCGACGGCTCCGCCAGCGCCATGTGTGGAAGGTATGGGCGGATCTCGGTCAGCACGATCTCGAGTTCCTGCCGCGCGAGCCTCGCGCCCAGGCAATGCGTCGGGCCGTGTCCGAACGCCAGATGCTTGACCCTGGGCGTATCGGCATGGGGGCACGCCGCGTCGCCGAACGCATCGACGTCGCGGTTCGCGTCCCCCAGCATGAGATGGACGAGCTGTCCCCGCTCTATGCGGTTCGATCCGATCTCGACCCTCTCCCGGGCCACGCGTCCGATACATCCGACAGGGCCCTCCAGTCGAATCAGCTCTTCGAGGGTATCGTCGAGCCCGACCGGCGCGGCGGCCAGCCGATCCCGGAGAACAGGCGATTCCAGGAGCGCCGCGACGACGTTGGCGATCAGGTCCTTCGTCGTCTCGCTGCCCGCATAGAAGATCATGGCGCGCCAGTAGCCCAGCGCGCCGGCATCGTCGGCCGACCCCCCGAGCGCCGCCAGGGCATCGGCCACCAGCGGCGTGGGTCGGCCGCCGACACGTCCGGCGTCGAGCCGCTTCACGAGCATCATGAGACAGAGGCGGGCGCGCTGACGATCCGCTTCCGACGCATCGATCTCGTGGCCCTGGGTCATTCCCGCGAAGATCGGGCGCAGTCCGAGGATGCCGTCGGCGGGGTGGCCGAGCAGATCGGCCATGACCGTCGCCGGGACGGCGTAGGCGAGGTCCGCGAGTGCGTCGAACTCGCCCTTGTCGGCGCCTCGGGCGAGGATCTCGCGGACCAGGGTCCGGATGCGCGGCGCCATCCGGGCGACGGCCGCTCCGGACAGATGCCGGGCGAGCACGCCGCTCAGGGCACCGGCGCGTCGCGATCGCGTGGCGGGATTCGCGACCTCCAGATGTGCGGCGGCGTCACCGCGCATCAGCGGCTTGTAGATTTCGAACCGGGGATCGGCGAGGACGTCCAGGACGTCCCGATAGCGGTCGAGGCGGAGGTCGGGGATGCTGGCGGGCATCGGCGGGAGTGTGGCTTCGGTCAGGACATCGCCGCCGGCTTCGTCGCGCGCGCGATGACATAGGCGCTGACGGGGAGGGCGGCGATCTTGTCGGCGAAGGCGAGCGCCTTTCGGAAGGCTGCGGGCTCCAGCGTCTTCGTCATCAGCCCTTTCAGGGCTCGGGCCCGGCTGTTCCGGACGAAGCCGCGCCAGACGGGATCGGTGACGTCGCGGCAGGCCACATCGGCAAAGCCGGCGCTCCGCCAGATCGTCTCGTAGCTGCCGATGTCGCGATAGATTTCACCGCCGGACAGAAACCTGCCGAAGACCTCCGGCTGGTCGTGGAACAGTATATCCGCGACGACGAGTTCGCCGCCGGGACGCAGGATGCGCATCGCCTCGGCGAGAAAGCGTGGCCGATCGAAGTGGCAGGCCGCCTCGATACTGATGACGGTCCGGAAGGTTGCGTCCGGGAAGGCGAGGTCTTCCGCGGGCATCAGGTGGAAGTGCGCGCCGGGCACCCGGCGGCGGCAGGCATCCAGCTGATGATCCGAGATGTTCGCCCCATGCACGCGGTCGGCCGGCCAGTGGCGGGCGATGCAGGCTGTACCGCCGCCCGCGCCGCAGCCGACGTCGAGCACCGGTCCCTGGCGATCCTGCGCCGTGGCGACCACCTCCTCGGTCAGGCGTGCGCAGGCCTCGGACAGGGACATGCTCGTGCCGGTGAAATAGCCGAGGTTGAGAAAGCCGCTGTCGGCATCCTCCGTGATGTAATGCGCGGCGTGATCGAGGAAGCGATCGTACGATTCGGCGAGCGCGCTTCGGGTGATTGGCATGGCTTCCTCAGGATGCGATGACTCGGATCGAGACGGGCTCGTGCAGAAGCCAGGCTCTCCGCCACTGTATCGGCTCCAGGAGCCTGAGACGCGGGATGAGCGGCAGCAGGTGGGTGAGCGCCGTGCGGATCTCCAGCCGCGCGAGGGGCGCGCCCAGGCACGCATGGCGCCCTCTGCCGAAGGAGAGGTGCCGCTGCGTCGGCTCTGCCGCCGGGCAATCGGGTGCGGCAGTCCCGCGCTCCCTGTTCGCCGCGGCCGTGAGCAGGTAGACGCGTGTCCCGGCCGCAACCGGCGTGCCGGCGACCGTCGCCGCCGCCGTGGCCATCCGCTTCAGCGCCAGAACCGGGCTCCGCAGGCGGATCAGGTCCTCCACCAGCGCCGGCATGTCGGCATCCGCCCGTTCCGCACATGTGCGATAGGCGGCGGGATCCTCCAGCAGCCAGGCGAGGATCGACGCCAGGCACCCGGCAGTCGTCGTCGTGCCGGCGACGAGCAGCTTGGTGCAGACATCGGCCATGGCCGCAACGGGGATACCGTGCTTCAGGCCGAGGTCGCGCAACTCGTCGAGCAGCGGCGTCGCGATCTGCGTCTGTGTCAGGTGCAGAGCGAAGTAGCCGTCCAGCCCCTGCTTGGACCGGCCGCCGCCGGCGATGCTCTCGCCCCGGCCGGAATCGTAGGATTCGAGGAGGCCGCCCGCGAGCCGTCCCAGTCCCTGACGATGGGCGGGGGGGACGCCGAGAAGCTCGGCCATCACTACGAGCGGAACGGCGCGGGCGATATCGCTCACCAGATCGGCCTGCGAGGCCGCCAGGAGAGGTCCCGCCGCGTCGGCGCAGGCCTTTTCGACCAGTGCGGGCAGTTCTTCCCCGGCTTCATGGGCGAACCAACTCCTCAGCATCCGCACAACGGAACTGCGGAAGGCCGGCGTCCGGTCGGTGAAGCTCGAACTGTCGGTGATGGACAGCCGGTCGTCGCGCAGCGCGGCGAGGATTGCGCTGCGATCCGAGACCGCCCACCCCTCGCGATCGGCCAGCCGGACCGGGCAGACCGCCGGCATCCGTCCGAGAACTTCGAAAGGATCGCGCACATAGCCTTCGGGTGGATCGCCTGCGCCGAAGACGCTCATGCCGACACCGCCGCCTGTCGCAGGACCGTGAGCGTTTCCAGTACGGTCGCGGTCGTGAACGTCGCACGATTGTCGCACGCAGGAACGACGGCGTCGCGGGCATTTGGGATGCGCAGATGCGCGGAACCGGTCCAGGAGCCGTCGACGCGCTGTGCGGCGAGCAGATCGTTCAACGCCGCCGCCAGGTCATCCGGCCGGCGGACAGCAGGCAGCGCCGTACGGAGCGCAAGTGCCGTGCCGAACGGATCCTGGTGTGCAGCGAGGCGCGTCGCAGACCCGGCGTCCAGTCGCGCCGCGGCCCAGCGCGCCGCACGCCGTGCCGCCTCGGGAGCATCCTCGCGCAACGCGTCGGCCGCGAGCGCCGTGGCATAGGCTCGATCGGCCCACCAGTAGCCGTCCCAGGCGCCATCGTCGCCCTGCGCCGTTTCGAGATACCCCCGCAGCCGCGGCCGCAGGGCGGTCAGGCCGGCCGCGGCTGCGGTCACGCAGGCGTGGCTGGCGAACCATCCGGCATTCACAGCACGGTCCCCGGACCATTCGCCGTGCTGGGCGCGCCGATACGTCGTCACGCCGCCCGTATCGTCGATGTGCGCGTGCAGGAACGCGGTTCCTGCCGACGCGGCCGATGTGTCGGCCTGCCCCAGGCGCTGCGCCAGCCGGACCGCCCACGCCGTACTGTCGGCATCCGCCGGCTCGGCGTGGTTCCAGCCCCAGCCGGGCCGGCTCCGGCTCCGCCCGGACAGGAGGGCCCAGGCGAGGCCTGCCGCCGCACGTCCGGCGCCGTCCGTGCCCGCGAGGGCATGCCCGACATAGGCGGTAACCCACTCGTCGCTCGTGCCTTCGGCGAAGCCGTCATAGTCGAGCCACCATCCGGTCTGCGTGCGGGCATCGAGGAGAAACCGGATGGCGGCGTCGCACGCCTGTTGGAGCGATCGGGTCTGCGTGGTCGTGGAGATGCGCGCAGGCAGTGGCGCCGCCGGTTCGGGGGCGATCCGGCTCGGGACCGTCCTGTTCGTCACCTCCAGAAACCCGACATATGCCTTCGCGCGTGGCGGGCCGTCCGCGCCCAGGGTGACCTTGACGTGCGAGATCCGGCACTCGATCCATCCCGCCTGATGCTTGCCGCGCAGCAGGTCGTCGATGATCAGGCGCTCGGGCCATGGCTGTTCCGCCGTCCGCGGCGTGATGACCGCAGGCCAGGCGAGAACGGCGTCGCTCGTTTCCGTGTCGGCGAGTCCGTCCGCGGCGAGCACGGCGAGAAGGCCTCGCCAGCGGGGTTCGGCCGGGCCGGGCGTCCCGACGAAGCACTCGAAGCCGATCTCGGGGCGCAGTGCCGCGTCGAGCGTGAGCGCGAGCCGGATTCGGTCGCTGCATGTGGCGAGGCCGTCGGCGCAGGCCAGCGCTTCGGCCATCCTGCCGGGCCAGTGTGTCCGTTCCAGGTAGGACCGCAGGCCGTCGCAGGGGATGCCGTCGACGATCAGGCGGAGCGGCGACCCGGTCCTCCCCGCCATGATGCCGGCATGGGACAGGAAGGCGCCGTCCGGCAACGCCGACACTGCCCGCTCCAGGGCCTGGCGCTGCGGCGTCGGCGGCGTGGTGCCGGCGGTCGCGAGAAGGCGAAGAACCCTCTCGATGTCGCTTCCCCCGGCACCGCGGCCGATCCGAACGAATATCGACAGCGGGGGCGTCTCGTTCTCGCCCTGGCCCTCGTCGTCCATCTCCAGCCAGACCTCGTCGGCTGCACCGCCGGCGAGCAGGTCGTGGATCCGCATCGGGTCGAGCTGGGAACCGAGACGGCTGTCCGCCGCATTGCAGAAGGCCAGCAGGCGCTGTGCATCCTCGCGCGTTCTCAACATCTGCTGTATATCGACCCGGCTGCGCTCGGTCAGCGCGAATTCGATGCCTGCCGCCGCGATGGCGGGGAACCGTGCCGCGAGACGGTCGATGGCGGTCGACGGTGGCCATCCCCTCTCCGACAGCACGAACCGCAGGATGGGGGCCAGCGACGCGGCGTTCACCGCAGGATCGCGTCGACGAGGCGCGGCAGATCCCGCCACCGGCGCGCGTGGCGCAGCGGGCGAACGAGCACCGTCCGTGCGATCGCGCCCAGGCCCTGCAGGTGCGCCGGGCCGAGCAGGCCGGGCATGCCGGGCGGATAGCAGGCGCGGATCAGGCCGAGAAGGGCAGGGCCGGGGGCGAGCCTGTCATCGATGGTGAAGGAAGGCTCGTCGGCATCCGAGGTCGTCGGGCTCGCGAGCAGATAAATCGCATCCAGATCCGCCGAAAGGCAGGGTGCGCCTGCGGACTGGGGACAGGTCGGCGTCCAGAGCAGCTTGTCGGCGCCGTCCGGCCGCTTCAGCGCGTCCGCGCCGATCCCCAGCGCCTCCGCCGTTTCCGGGGTGAGGCGCAGCGATGCCATGCCGGCGGCGACCGACCGGCTGGAGCGCGGATCGGAAAAGGCCACCAGATCGTCCGACAGCAGGTCGGCGCCGGCCCGAACCGCGGCCGCGGCCAGCGTCGACTTGCCGGTTCCGCTGTCGCCGAGCAGCGCGACGGTCCTCCCCTGGAAGCGGACGACGCTGCCGTGCAGGCAGACCGCACCCCGCAGGACCAGGAGATAGCCGATGGCCCAGCCCATGACGATGGACGGGAGCAGGTGCAGCCTGTCGGACGTCGACGAAATCGCGATCGATCTCAGGGCGTTATCGATCCGCACCTGCACGTGGCCAGACCAGTCCAGTACGTGTGCACCGTCAGGCTCGATCGCGATGTCGGGTTGGGACGGTCGCGCCGACCGATGAAGCACGGCGCCGCTCGACCCAGGCCGGCGGTCGGGCAACAGGATGATCCTGACGTCGTCGGGTTCGTCGCCGTGTTCGATGGGACGAGCGCCCGGAAAGGGCAGGTCGCTACCGATTCTGAGGCCGCAGAACAGGACACGCGTGCGGATTTCGCCCAGAATTGCGTGTCGCCGGATTGCCGCGCCGTTCCGCATCAAGCGGGGGGAGCGACGTCACACTCGCGGACGAGGTCGTTCTCCGCGAGGCGCGCGACGAAGGACCTGATGTCGGCCTCACAGCGGTCGCGGTCGACCCGGTAGACCGACCGCACATGTTCGACGATCTCGTCGAGAGAACGAGCCTCCGCCAGAAAGTCCCAGACGACCTTCCCGGCACCGTCAGCTTCGAAGAGAAGATCCTGGTCCACGCAAAGAAAAGCGACCCGATCTTCGAGATCGGTCCATATCGCCATCTCGTTGCGAGTGAGCTTATTTAGTACGCTACTCTGCGTCGCCAAAGGTTGAGTCAATGTTAATGCAACTCAAGAATAATCCACACCGTCAAATCCTCCGCCTCCACCTCCACCAGCTTGCGCCAACTCGCTGACCTTGCCGATCAGCTTCAGTTCCGGTGGCGCATAGTCGTCGCGACGGTTCGCGTCGGCATCTTTCGACTTTGCGTATTCGCTATCGACCGCGCGCATCTGGATGCCTCTGACTGTCAGCAGGAATTGTGCCGGCAACGTAACCCGCTCTCGGAGCGGGGGCAATGGCCGGCGTTGGAGGTGGTGCCGACATTGGCGCTAGAATGGTTCGAAACTCCTTGAGGAACCCGGATCCATGCCTGATTCGCCTACACCGATCTCGACAGCCGAAGACCTGCCCACCAGCGAGACGATCCGCCTTCTGCACGGCCGCGTCAGCGTGCGCCGCTACACCGACCGCCCCGTCGACGACGCGCATGTCGAGGCGGTGCTGCGGGCGGCGTTCCGTGCGCCGACCTCGTCGAACATCCAGTCCTACAGCGTCGTGGTCGTGCGCGACCCGGAGACGCTGAAGCAGCTGTCCGTGGTCACCTCGAACCAGCGCCACGTCGCGGAGGCCCCGGTGTTCCTCGCCTTCTGTGCCGACATGGCGCGGATCGAGACGGCGATGACCGGCTACGGCCACGACATCGACGGCAACAACCTCGAGATGGGCCTGGTGTGCAGCATCGATGCGGCGCTGGTCGGCATGTCGGCATCGCTCGCGGCCGAATCGCTCGGACTGCAGGGCGTGATGATCGGGGCGATCCGCAACGACGCGACCGAGGCGGCGCGCATCCTGGGGCTGCCGCACCGCGTCTACTGCGTCTACGGCATGGTCCTCGGCTGGCCCGCCGAGGCGCCGCCGCCGAAGCCGCGCATGCCCTACGACGCGGTCGTGCATTACGAGCGCTACGGCGAGCGCCGCAGCGCGCGCAGCATGGAGGAGGCGGTCGCCGCCTACGACGCCGAGCTGGCGGCGCACTATCGCGGCCAGGGGCGCACGACGAACGACGATTCCTGGACCGCCGACGTCGCGAAGAAGTTCTCGGTGCGGCCGCGCCAGAAGCTGCGCGGCGACCTCGCCGGCCAGGGTTTCGACTTCGGCTGAACCGTCCCGCGGCGCGGGGCGTTGGCAAATCCGCTGTCCGGACATACCGTCGCGCCCCTGAAACGGAGCGCGGAGACGGGACAGCGATGAGTGCGGGCGAGCGACTGCCGGGTACGCCGGTGCCGATGCATGTGTGGGACGGCGCCGGCGGCGTGCCGATCGCGGGCGACAGTTGGGGCGATCCGGCGGGGCGGCTGGTGGTCCTGCTGCACGGCGGCGGCCAGACCCGCCATGCGTGGAAGGGCGCCGGCCAGACGCTGGGCGAGGCCGGCTACCACGCCGTCGCCTTCGACGCCCGCGGGCACGGCGATTCCGGCTGGGCCGGCGAGGGCAACTACGGCGCCGACCAGATGGTGGAGGATCTCCGCCGGGTCGTCGCCACGGTCGGCGACGGCCGGCCGTCGATCCTCGTCGGTGCGTCGATGGGCGGCGGTACCAGCCTCGTCGCGGTCGGTGAGGGCAGGGTGGAAGCCGCCGCCCTGGTGCTGGTCGACATGGCGCCGAAGATCGACCCGGACGGCGTGCAGCGCATCCAAGCCTTCATGAACCAGAAGCCGGACGGCTTCGATACGCTGGAGGAGGTGGCGGAGGCGATCGCCAGCTACCAGCCGCACCGGCCGCGGCCGCGCAGGCTGGACGGCCTCGCCAAGAACGTCCGCCTCGGCACCGACGGGAAGTATCGCTGGCACTGGGATCCCGCGCGCCGGCAGGGCGGCAATGCCGGGCAGGCACCGTACCGCCAGCGCCTGTCCGACTGCGCCGACCGGCTGACCCTGCCGACCCTCCTGGTGCGCGGCGGCCTGTCGGACGTGCTCAGCGAGGAGGGCGCGCAGAGCTTCCTCGCCCAGTGCCCGCACGCCGAATATGTCAGCGTGAAGGACGCCGCCCACATGGTCGCCGGCGACCGCAACGACATCTTCGCCGACGCGGTCATCGACTTCCTGCGGCGGGTCGTACCGGCATAGGGCTGTGCATTCACCGTTCGGCTATGCCGAACTTGCCGGTTTCTCGCCGCAACAGGTAAGCTGGGTAAGCTGGTTTGGGAGAGACGGATGCGTGAGGTCGGGGCCTTCGAGGCCAAGAACACTCTGGGCGCGCTGCTCGACCTCGTTCAGCAGGGCGAAGAGGTCGTCATTACGCGGCATGGGAAACCGGTCGCGCGCATGGTCAGGGAAGGCGGCGCGAAGGACCGTACTGCGGCGCGCGCTGCCGCCGAACGCATCCGCGCCCGTGCGGCGGGACTTCCGCGGATCAGCCCCGAGGAGTGGCGGCAACTGCGCGATGAGGGGCGTCGATGACGCTCGTCCTCGATAGCTCGGCGACTCTAGCTTGGCTGCATAATGACGAGCGGTCGCCTGCGATCGAGATGTTGTTCGACCGGATCGTTGACGAAGGGGTGGTCGTACCGAGCCTATGGCACCTCGAAGTTGCGAGTGCGCTGACGAATGCGGTTCGGCGGCAACGGGTCACGAAGGAGTTTCGTGATGAGGCGCTCGCGGATCTGGCTCACCTCGACATCACCATCGACCCGGAGACCGACCGCCATGCGTGGACGGCCAGCCTCCGCCTCGCCGATCTGCACGGCCTGACGGTTTATGATGCCGCATATCTGGAACTCGCTCAGCGGCGGAGGCTTCCGCTCGCCACGCTCGACGCCGCGCTGATTCGCGCTGCCTCCTCCTCTGGGGTGGAGACGCTGCCTTGACGGACGACGAGGCTGCTCTGCCGCTTCTCCGCATCGCCGCCTTCGCTCCCGCCGACGAGCCCGCTCTGCACGCCCTCCGCCTCGAAGCGCTCGCGGCGCATCCCGAGGCGTTCGGGGCTTCGCTGGCGGAGGAGAGCCGAGGGGTGCCCGACTGGCTCGCCGCACACCTCGCCGCAGGGCGGATCTACGGGGCCTGGGACGGCGACGACCTCGCCGGCATGGCCGGGCTGTGGCTGGAGGCGGCGGAGAAGAAGCGCCACCGCGGTGGGCTGTGGGGCATGTATGTGCGGCCCGCTTCGCGTGGGCGCGGCGTCGGCGGTGCACTGGTGCGGCACGTTCTCGACCGTGCGGCGGCGGCGGGGCTGGAGCAGGTCCATCTTGGCGTGGGTGCCGGCAATTCGGCGGCACGGGCGCTCTACGAGGCCTGCGGTTTCGTCGCCTACGGCACCGAGCCCCGGGCGCTGAAGATCGGGACTGCCTATGTCGACGAAATCCTGATGGTCCGCCGCCTGGAGCGGTGACGGCAATTTTCACCACGCGGCACATGACACCGGCAGCGGACCCTGCGTAATCTGCGGCAAAACGCCTGATGCGAGGGAGCCGTAGATCATGGCCGAGGGCCGCAACTATTCCACGCTCGACCAGGAGTCGCTGCGCATGCACGCAGCCGGCCGGCCGGGCAAGATCGAGGTCGTCCCGACCAAGCCGCTGACGACCCAGTACCACCTGTCCCTGGCCTATTCGCCGGGCGTGGCGGCGCCCTGCCTCGAGATCTTCGACGATCCCTCGAAGGCGTACGACTATACGGCGAAGGGCAACCTCGTCGCGGTCATCTCCAACGGCACGGCGGTGCTCGGCCTGGGCGACCTCGGCGCCCTCGGCTCCAAGCCGGTGATGGAGGGCAAGGCCGTCCTCTTCAAGCGGTTCGCCGACGTCGACTCGATCGACCTGGAAGTCGATACCCGCGACGTCGACGAGTTCGTCAACTGCGTGCGCTTCCTGGGCCCGACCTTCGGCGGCATCAACCTGGAAGACATCAAGGCGCCCGAGTGCTTCATCATCGAGGAGCGCCTGCGCGAACTGATGGACATCCCGGTCTTCCACGACGACCAGCACGGCACTGCGATCATCGCCGGTGCCGGTCTCGTCAACGCGCTGCACCTGACCGGCCGCGACTGGACGAACACGCGGGTCGTTATCAACGGCGCCGGGGCGTCCGCCATCGCCTGCATCGACCTGTTCAAGGGGCTCGGCCTGCCGTCGCGCAACGTGATCCTCTGCGACAGCAAGGGCGTCATCTACGAGGGCCGCACCGAGGGCATGAACCAGTGGAAGTCGGCCCATGCGGTCGACACGCCCTTCCGCACCCTCGCCGAGGCGATGAAGGGCGCCGACGTCTTCGTCGGCCTTTCCGTGAAGGGGGCCGTGACGCAGGAGATGGTGCGCTCGATGGCGGCAAAGCCGATCATCTTCGCCCTCGCCAACCCGGATCCCGAGATCACGCCCGAAGACGTCCAGGCGGTGCGCGACGACGCGATCATGGCGACCGGCCGGTCGGACTATCCGAACCAGGTCAACAACGTGCTGGGCTTTCCCTTCATCTTCCGCGGCGCGCTCGACGTGCGCGCCTCGAAGATAAACGACGCGATGAAGGTCGCCGCAGCCGAAGCGCTGGCGAAGCTCGCCCGATCCGAGGTGCCCGACGAGGTCGCCGCCTCCTATTCCGGCCGGCACCTGCAGTTCGGCCCGGACTATGTGATTCCCGTGCCGTTCGATCCGCGCCTGATCGTCGAGATTCCGACGGCGGTGGCGAAAGCGGCGATGGAGTCCGGGGTCGCCAGCAAGCCGATCGAGGACTTCGCAGCCTACCGCGCGCAGCTTGCGCAGCGGCTCGACCCGACGGCGGGCGCGCTGCAGCGGATCTACGACGAGGTGAAGGCCAAGCCGAAGCGCGTCGTCTTCGCCGAGGGCGAGGAGGAGCGGGCGATCCGGGCCGCGGTGAACTTCCGCAACGCTGGCCTCGGGACCCCCGTCCTGATCGGCCGCGAGGACACGGTGAAGGCGGCGATGGCGCGCATGGGCCTCGGCGACGAAGCCGGCGAGGGCAGCGGCCTGGAGATCCACAACGCCCGGCTCAGCCAGGACAACCGCCGCTACGTCGAGCTGCTCTACAGCCGCCTGCAGCGCCGCGGCTCGCTCCAGCGCGACTGTCAGCGGATGGTCAACCAGGACCGCAACGTCTTCGCCGCCTGCATGGTGGCGGCCGGCGACGCCGACGCGATGGTCACTGGCCTGACGCGCAGCTTCGCCGTCTCGTACCGCGACGTGACCCAGGTGATCGAGCCGGACCCCGATTCGATCGTCTTCGGGCTGACCACCATCGTCAGCCGCGGCCAGACCGTCCTGATCGCCGACACCACCGTGCACGAGCAGCCCTTGCCCGAGGAACTGGCCGAGATCGCGGTCGCCGCGGCGGCGCAGGCACGGCGCATGGGTCACGAGCCGCGCCTGGCCTTCCTGTCCTACTCGAACTTCGGCAACCCAGACCGGCCCTCGGCCCGGCGGGTCCGCGACGCGGTCGCGGTCCTCGATCAGCGGCCGGTAGACTTTGAGTATGACGGCGACCTTTCCGCCGACGTCGCCCTCGACCCGGAGCTGATGAAGCGGCTCTATCCGTTCTGCCGCCTGTCCGGGCCGGCCAACGTGCTGATCATGCCGGCGCTGCATTCGGCCAACATCGCGGCCAAGCTGCTGCAGAAGCTGGGCGGCGGCACGGTGATCGGTCCGATGCTGATCGGCCTGCCGAAGTCGGTGCAGATCGTCCAGATGGGGACGACGGTCTCCGAACTGGTCAACATGGCGGCCGTGGCGGCGCACGACGCGATGCGCTGACCGGCGGCCGGCGGGACTGCACCGATGCAGCCCTTGCCCGGCCGGTTCTGGCTGGTCGCGGCGGCCGTCGCCGCGCCCGGCCTGGCGGTTCTGACGATCGGCGCAGCGGCCGGCTGGGCGCCGATCGTCGCGGCCGCCGTGGGTGCCGTTCTCGTCGCGGTCGCAGCTTGCGTCATCGCCTGGGCGGCGGTGCGCGACATGGCTGCCCTCGCCGACCGTGTCGAACTGATCGGCGCCGAGGATGGCGTGGCGCCGGCGCAGAGCCTGCTCACGCCGCTGGCCTCGGACTTGGCGCTCGGCATCGCCAGGGCGCGCCGGCGCACCTCCTCGATCCAGCGCGCCCAGGAGGCTCGTGCCGCCGCGTCCGAAGCGGTGATCGACAGCGTTCCCGAGCCGCTGATGGTGCTCGATCCGTCTAGGGTGATCACGCACGCCAACAATGCGGCGGAGACGCTGCTGGGCGGGCGTCTGGCGGGGCGCCCGCTGGCGGAGGTGATCCGCCACCCTGCCGTCCTCGACAGCGTCGCCGAGACGTTCCGCGACGGGAACAACCGCTCGGTCGAGTTCGAACTCACGGCCCCGGTCCGCCGCTACATGCGGGCGCGAGTCGCCAATCTGGCGTCGACGCTGGCGACGGGAGAGGCGCTGGTCCTCACGCTGGAGGACGAGACGGCGATGCGCCGGGCGCAGCAGATGCGCGTCGATTTCGTCGCCAACGTCAGCCACGAACTGAAGACGCCGCTCGCCACGCTGCTCGGCTTCATCGAGACCCTGCAGGGGCCGGCACGGGACGACGCCGAGGCGCGGGACCGCTTCCTCTCGATCATGCAGACCGAGTCGGCGCGGATGCGGCGGATCGTCGACGACCTGCTCTCGCTCTCGCGCATCGAGGCCGAGGAGCACAATGCGCCGACGGAAGCCGTCGATCTTCGGGACGTGCTGGAGATGACCTGTGACGTGCTCCATTTCGTCGCAGCCGAGCGCGGTTCGACCATCGACCTGCGGCTCCCGCGCGATCTTCCATCCGTCGTCGGCGACGAGGATCAGCTCGCGCAGGTGTTCCGCAACCTCATCGAGAACGCCGTGAAGTACGGCCGCGCCGGCACGGCGGTCGAGGTCGACGTTCGGGTGGACGTCGTCGGCGGGCAGAAGCAGGTTGCGGTCGGCGTGCGCGACCATGGCGAAGGCATTCCGCGCAACCACCTGCAGCGACTGACGGAACGGTTCTACCGCGTCGACGCGGCGCGCTCGCGTGAGATCGGCGGAACCGGGCTCGGCCTGGCGATCGTGAAGCACATCGTCAACCGGCACCGCGGGCGGCTGACCATCGAGAGCGATCCCGGAAAGGGAAGCGTCTTCACGGTGCATCTTCCGGTCGCCGGGAATGGCGCCGTCATCAAACCGTAACCAAACGGTCATGCTTCTGTCGGGAGACGCGGCCTACCAAGCGCCTCGGTCACACCCGCTGAACGGAGGTACTTCCGTGTTCAAGAAAACGCTCGCCACCGGCGCATTCGCGCTCCTCGCCTGCACCGCTCTCGCCGGCCAGGCATCCGCTCGCGACCAGATCCGCATCGTCGGTTCCTCGACCGTGTTCCCCTTCTCGACGGCGGTCGCCGAGCAGTTCGCCAAGACCACCAACTTCAAGGCCCCCGTGGTCGAGAGCACCGGCACCGGCGGCGGCATGAAGCTGTTCTGCGCGGGTGTCGGCACCGGCCATCCGGACATGACGAACGCGTCGCGCCGGATGAAGTCGTCCGAGTTCGAGCAGTGCCAGAAGAACGGCGTCGAAAAGATCACCGAGGTGAAGATCGGCTTCGACGGCATCGTCTTCGCGAACGACAAGAGCGGCCCCAAGGTCGACCTGACGAAGCGCGACATCTGGCTCGCACTGGCCAAGGAGATCCCGATCGACGGCAAGCTCCAGGCGAACCCCTACACCATGTGGAACCAGATTCGCTCGGATCTGCCCGCCAACAAGATCGAGGTGCTCGGCCCGCCGCCGACCTCCGGCACGCGCGACGCCTTCGTCGAAATCGTCATGGAAGAAGGCTGTGAGGAGGTCGCGGGCACCAAGGAACTCGGCCTCAAGGGCAAGAAGTGCCACATCATCCGCGAGGATGGCGTCTTCGTCGAAGCCGGTGAGAACGACAACCTGATCGTCCAGAAGCTGGCCGCGAACCCGAACGCGTTCGGCATCTTCGGCTTCAGCTTCCTCGACCAGAACGCCGACAAGGTCAAGGGCGCCACGATCGGCGGCGTCGAACCGACCTTCGAGAACATCGCCGACGGCAAGTACGGCGTGTCCCGTTCGCTCTTCTTCTATGTCAAGAACGCCCACACCGGCGTCATCCCGGGCATGAAGGAGTTCGTGGCGGAATTCACCAGCCCGGCCGCATGGGGTCCGAACGGCTACCTGTCGGACAAGGGTCTGATCCCGCTGCCGGACGCGGAGCGGAAGAAGGTCGGCGACGCAGCCAATTCGATGACGCCGCTGACCATGTAACCTGCTGACGGTGCGCGTCCGGCGGCGAAATTCCGCCGCCGGACGTCGCCGTCACCGCAAACCTGCGGGCGCTTCATGCAAGCCATTGTCTTTCTCGCCGGACTGCTCGCCCTCGCCGCCTACGGCTACTATGCCGGGCGGGGCAGGGCGATGTCGGTCGCCGGCCCGCGCCGGAGCAGCACTTCTCTCCACTCCCTGCCGTCATACTACGGCGCCTATGTCGTTTTGTGGTGCGGGCTGCCGATCTTGATCATCGGCTTCGTCTGGCTGGTCGCCGGCGGGTGGATCGCCGAACAGGCCGCCATGGCGAGCCTCCCCGGAAGCCTGACCGACGTCGATCCGGGGCGCCTGCAACTCACACTGAACGAAATTCGCAACATCGCGGCAGGCTCGCTGTTCGGCGAGCCCAGCCCAGAGGTCCGTACCGCCGCCGAAACCTATGCGACGGTGAAAGGGTTCGGCGGCTGGATCGTGGTGGCCGGCGCCCTCGTGATCGGCGCAGCCTGCGCCGCGCTGGCGCAGCGGCGCATCCGGCCTGGCCTCCGGGCGCGCAATGCCGTCGAACGAGCTGTCATGATCGCCATGATGGTCTCGTCCGGCATCGCCATCCTGACGACCGTCGGCATCGTTCTGTCGCTGCTCTTCGAGAGCATGCGCTTCTTCGCGCAGGTGCCGGTCACTGAGTTTCTCTTCGGCTTGCACTGGAGCCCGCAGACCGCCCTCCGTGCCGACCAGGCCGGGTCGTCCGGCTCCTTCGGCGCCGTGCCGATCTTCGTGGGCACCCTGCTGATCACCTTCATCGCCATGCTCGTCGCGGTGCCGATCGGCCTGCTGGCGGCGGTGTACATGTCGGAATACGCCACCCCGCGCATCCGGTCGGTGGCCAAGCCGGTTCTCGAGATCCTCGCCGGCATCCCGACCGTGGTCTACGGCTTCTTCGCCGCCCTGACGGTGGCACCCTTCTTCCGCAATGCCGGCGAAGGGATCGGGCTCAGCGTCAGCTCAGAGTCCGCGCTCGCGGCCGGGGTGGTCATGGGCATCATGATCATTCCCTTCGTCTCGTCACTGTCCGACGACGTGATGAACGCCGTGCCGCAATCGCTGCGCGACGGCTCCTATGCCCTCGGCGCGACCAAGTCGGAAACGATCAAGCAGGTCATCTTCCCCGCGGCGCTGCCCGGCATCGTGGGTGCGATCCTGCTGGCGATCAGCCGCGCGATCGGCGAGACGATGATCGTCGTCATGGCTGCTGGCCTCGCCGCCAATCTCACGGCCAACCCGTTCGAAGCGGTGACCACGGTTACCGTGCAGATCGTCACGCTGCTGGTGGGTGACCAGGAATTCGACAGTGCCAAAACCCTGGCGGCCTTCGCCCTCGGTCTGGTTCTCTTCCTCGTCACCCTGACACTCAACGTCATCGCCCTGCGGGTGGTGCGGGCATATCGAGAAAAGTATGACTGACGCGATCGTCTCGTCGGCGGGCCCCGTGGCGGGCAAGGCCGACACGGAGCGGCGCCTGCGCCGCCGTTACGCCGCGGAGCGCCGCTTCCGCATGTATGGTGCCGGCGCGATCATCGCAGCTGTGCTGGTGCTGGTGACGCTGCTCGGTTCGATCATCAGCCAGGGCTATACTGCCTTCTGGAACCACGAGATCGCCCTCAACGTCACGTTCGATCCGCAGGTGATCGATCCGCAGGGAACGCGCGATCCCGCGACGCTGTCGCGTGCGAACTACGGCCTGCTCGTCCGTGATGCGCTCCAGCGGCAGTTTCCGCAGGTCACTGGTCGCAGCGACGTGCGGCGGTTGAGCGGCATCGTCAGCAGCGGTGCCGACGGGAAGCTCCGGCGCATGGTCATGGACGACCCCTCGCTGATCGGGCGAACCGAAAGGGTCTGGGTGCTCGCGTCCGACGACATAGACACCCTGCTGAAGGGCCAGATCGACCGCGAACTGCCCGAAGGCAGCCGGCGCGTCAGCGACCAGGAGATCGCCTGGGCCGACGCTCTGGGTGAGCAGGGGGCTGTTCGCTCCTCGTTCAACACGACGCTGTTCACCGCGGCCGACAGCCGCGAGCCGGAACTGGCGGGCATCTGGGGCGCTGCGGTCGGATCCTTCTGGCTGCTGCTGACGACCCTGGTGCTCAGCTTCCCGCTCGGGGTCATGACGGCCACCTACCTCGAGGAGTTCGCGCCCAAGAACCGCTGGACCGACCTCATCGAGGTGAACATCAACAATCTGGCGGCCGTCCCGTCGATCGTGTTCGGCCTGCTCGGCTTGGCAGTCTTCCTCGGCTTCTTCGGCATGTCGCGCTCGGCACCGTTCGTCGGCGGACTGGTGCTGACGCTGATGACGCTGCCGACGATCATCATCACGACGCGCGCGGCCCTGAAATCGGTGCCGCCCTCCATCCGCGAGGCGGCACTGGGTGTCGGCGCGTCGCGCCTTCAGGTGGTGACGCATCACGTGGTTCCGCTTGCGATGCCGGGCATTCTGACCGGAACGATCATCGGGATGGCGCAGGCTCTGGGCGAAACCGCGCCGTTGCTGATGATCGGCATGGTGGCCTTCATCATCGACGTGCCGGGCGGTCCGTTCGATCCGGCGACCGCCTTGCCCGTCCAGATCTTCCTCTGGGCCGACAGTCCCGAACGTGCCTTCGTTGCGCGCACCAGCGCCGCAATCATGGTGCTCCTCGCCTTCCTCGTCCTGATGAACGCGCTTGCGGTGGTTCTGCGCAGGCGGTTCGAGCGCCGGTGGTAGAAAGATGCTGATGAATCCGAAGGACAGTACGGTGTCCACCGCCCACCCGACCAAGGTCGTCGCACGCGGCGTGAAGGTCTTCTACGGCGCGGCCGAGGCCCTGCACGGCGTCGACCTCGACGTGAAGGCGAACGAGGTGACCTCGCTGATCGGCCCCTCCGGCTGCGGCAAGTCGACGTTCCTGCGTTGCCTCAATCGGATGAACGACGTCATCGACGGCTGCCGGGTGGAGGGCAGTATCCTGCTCGACGGCGACGACATCTACTCGTCGGCGGTCGACCCGGTTCTGCTGCGCCAGCGCGTCGGCATGGTCTTCCAGAAGCCGAACCCGTTTCCGAAGTCGATCTACGACAACATCGCCTACGGGCCGCGCATCCACGGACTTGTGTCCGACCGGAACGAGCTGGACGAGGTGGTCGAGCGCAGCCTGACCAAGGCGGGCCTCTGGAACGAGGTGAAGGACCGCCTGCAGCAGCCGGGAACCGGCCTCTCCGGGGGCCAGCAGCAGCGGCTCTGCATCGCCCGCGCCATCGCTGTCAGTCCGGAACTGATCCTGATGGACGAGCCGTGCTCCGCGCTCGATCCCATCGCCACGGCGAAGGTCGAGGAACTGATGGACGAACTGCGCGCGAACTACACGATCGTCATCGTGACGCATTCGATGCAGCAGGCCGCGCGCGTGTCCCAGCGCACCGCCTTCTTCCACCTCGGCCATCTGGTCGAGGTCGGTGAGACCGAGCAAATGTTCACCAATCCGCAGGACGAGCGGACCCAGGGATACATCACCGGGCGCTTCGGCTGACCGCGCCGCCTCGGCCGAAGACAGGAGAAGGGTGCATGTCGCAACAGCACATCGTCGCGTCCTACGACGCGGAACTCAGCCGCCTGAACCAGCTCATCGCGGAGATGGGCGGCCTCGCGGAATCGCAGTTGGCGACCGCCGTCGACGCGCTGTCGCGGCGGGACAGCAAGCTCGCCGCCAACGTGGTCGCCCAGGATTCGCGGGTCGACGCGCTGGAGAACGAGGTCGACAATTTCGCCGTCCGCCTTCTGGCCCTGCGCCAGCCGATGGCGAGCGACCTGCGCAACATCGTCGGCTCCATCCGGATCGCCGCCGACCTTGAGCGCATCGCCGACTATGCGGCGAACGTCGCGAAGCGGACCATCGCGCTCAACCAGAACGCCCCCGTCGAGCCGGCGCGTGCCATCCCGCGCATGAGCCGCCTGGTCGCGGCGATGATCAAGGATGTGCTCGACGCCTATGTCGACCGCGACGTCGCCAAGGCGATCGACGTCTGGGGCCGCGACATCGAGGTCGACGACGCCTATTCCAGCCTCTTCCGCGAACTCCTCACCTACATGATGGAAGATCCGCGGAACATCACGGTGTGCACGCACCTGCTGTTCATCGCGAAGAACATCGAACGCATCGGCGACCACATCACCAACATCGCCGAGACGATCCATTTCGCCGTCTCCGGACAGCGCCTCGTGCAGGCGCGGCCGAAGACGGACGAGACGCCGTTCGCGGCGCATCCTGGCGACGCCCCCGCCGGCGCGGCCGAGTCGAAGGACGACTGACGATGCAGCCTCTGGTCCTGATCGTCGAGGACGATCCCGGCCTCGTCGAACTCCTCAAGTACAATCTGGAGAAGGCGGGATTCGGCACCGCCATCGCCCGCGACGGCGAGGAGGCGATGGTCGTTCTCGCCGAGCGTACGCCGGATCTCGTGCTGCTCGACTGGATGCTTCCGATCACTTCGGGCATCGAGGTCTGCCGGCGCATCCGGCGCCAGCCGGGCACCCGCGACCTGCCGATCATCATGCTCACGGCGCGGGGCGAAGAGGGCGACCGGGTGCGCGGGCTGGAGAGCGGCGCGGACGATTATGTGACGAAGCCGTTCAGCCCGAGCGAACTGGTGGCGCGCGTGCGCGCGGTCATCCGCCGCGCCCGCCCTGGCGTCGACGCGGAGCGGCTGGAGTTCGCCGACCTCGCCATGGACCTGGTCGCGCATCGGGTCACGCGCGGCCAGCGCCGGGTGCATCTGGGGCCGACCGAATTCCGCCTGATGCGCTACTTCCTGGAGCATCCCGGCCGGGTCTTCTCGCGCGAGCAGCTGCTGAACGCCGTCTGGGGGCACGACGTCTATGTCGAGCCGCGCACGGTCGACGTGCACATCCGCCGCCTGCGCAAGGCTATCAACGAGGCGGGCGAGCCCGACATCATCCGCACCGTGCGCGCCGCCGGCTATGCCCTCGACCAGCCGGAAGAGACGGCTGACGCCTGACCGCCGGCTTCGGGCCGCCGATCAGACGCGCGTCAGGATCACTGCGGCGGTCACCGTCAGCGGGCAGAGAATGGTACTGCCGACGACGATCGCCGAGGCGAGATCGGGGTCGCAGTCATACTCGCGGCACAGCATGGCCAGGAGAATCGCGGCCGGGATCGACGATCCGACCAGCAGGAGGTCGGCCAGCGGACCGCCGGTTCCCAGGAAGAACAGTGCGATTCCCGTCGCGACCGGTGCGGCCAGGAGGCGCAACGCGATTCCGGCACCCAGCAGACCGCGGGCGGTGAACGCGGCGCCGGCCGCGAGTTGCGCGCCGATCGCCGTCAGCGACAGCGGCGTGGCGGTCGCGCCCATCAGTTCGACCGGATAGCCGATGACCGTCGGCAGTCGCCAGTCGAGCGCGTTCAGCGCGAGGCCGAGGGCGACCGCGGGGATGAGCGGCGTACGGAAGGCGTTCAGCACGAGGCCGATGCCGCGCGCGCGACCGGCGGTCAGCAGCGGCGGTGCCACGGCGAGCACCAGCATGACGTGCAGGCTGGTCATGACGGCCTGGTGCATCACCATGTCGGCGCCGAAGGCGAGTTGCGCCAGCGGGATGCCGAAGTTGCCCGAGTTGGGGAAGGCGGCGGCCAGCGCCAGGATGCCTCGCGCGAAGGGCGGGGCGCCCATGGCACGGCCGACCAGCCAGCCGAGCGTCAGCAGGCCGAAGAACTGCACGACGGTGAAGGCAACCGTGAACTGCACCTCGCCGACCGGCAGGTCGGCTTTCGAGAGGCTGTCGACGAAGAGTGCGGGCAGCGCGCCGTAGATCACCACACGGTTCAGCGTCGTGACGTCGAAGCCGAGGCGTCGCTGGCCGAACCAGCCGAACACCATCAGGAGGATGATCGGCAGGGTGACCTCGGTGACGACCTCGAAGAGCAGCGCCATCGGTCTTTCCCGATCCGCCCCGACCCTGTCGGTGCCGCGTCGGCTCAGTCGGCGTCGGCGGCCGTGCGGTTCTCGATCTGGGCGGCGCGGCGCTGGCCGTAGACGGAACGGACGGCGGCGTAAAAGTCCAGGCTCCGTCGTCGCACGGCGTCGAGTTGGCCGAGGCTGCGGTAGCGCGAGTCGACGGCGTTGAGGCCCGCAGCCACGTAGCTCGCCGTTTCGAGGTCGGCCTCCTCTGCGGCGATTCCGACCGGGTCGATATACCAGTCGATGCCGCGGCCCGCGGCGTCGCGCAGGTTGGACGGGCCGAAGATCGGCAGCACCAGATAGGGGCCGTCGCCGAGACCCCATACCGCCAGCGTCTGGCCGGCGTCCTCCTCGTGATACGGCAGGCCGTAATGGTCGCCCGCGAGGTCGAACAGGCCGCCGACACCCAGGGTCGTGTTCATCAGGAAGCGGCCGTACGTGATCTGGGCGCGGTCCCACTCGCCCTGGGCGATGTCGTGGATGAGCGTGATCGGGCTCTTCAGGTTGTTCACGAAGTTGCGCACCGCCGTCTTGCCGACGTCCGGAACGATCTCCCGATAGCCGACCGCGGCCGGCCGCAGGATGAACGTGTCCAGCGTCAGGTTCATCGCGAAGACGTGCCGGTTCAGCGGCTCCAGCGGGTCGCTGATCTCCCCGGCGGACTCGAAGCTGGGTTGCGTCGAGGTCGCGCAGGCCGCCGATGTCAGCGTCAGCGCGAGCGCCAGGAAGAGCCGCGCACCGGGCGCGCGGAGGAGCGAACGAAGGGGACTCATGCTGGCCTCCTGCCGGCCTCGGTGCGCCACCATGGGGCGCCGGACGGGATTGGATGTCTCGAAGAACGGGCGCGCGGCGGCGTCACTTCAGCGGCGACACGGCGGTCGGGAGCATGATCACCGACTGCATCTCCGCCAGCATCGCGGTGCCCTTGCCGAGAAACGCCTGCCAGTCCGGGTCGCGCAGGGCGGCGTCCCGGGCATCGCGACGCTCCAGAAGGTCCCGATAGGCCCACAAATGCGCCACGGAGTTGGGGTCCGGGGACTCCACGGTCCAGGCGCAGACGTTGGCCGAATATTTCTCGCGGACCGGCATGATCGCCTTGAACAGCTCGGACCACGGCTTCACCGCTCCGGCATTGGCGCGATAGATCCGCAACTCATAGACGTTGCCCGCCTTGGCGGGCGCCTTGAACGGCAGGAAGGCGTTCATGAACCGGATCTCCTGGCGCGCCAGCAGCGGCCGGATCTTCGACGTGAAGCCATCGGTCCAGTCCCGGTTCTGCGACAGTTCGGCCCGCAGCCGGGTGCGCTCCTCGTAGCTCTCATATTCCCAGAGATGCCAGACTTGGTTGAGTACGCCGATCTCGGCGGTCCAGGAGCCGAGCCGCTTGCCGTAGCGGTCGCCGCGCACCTTCGAGCCGACTTCCTCCGAAAGCTTGAGATATTCGGGCATCTTGCCCGGCACGAAGGTGTAGGTGCGCAGTTCGTAGAGCATGCGTCTTCCTCGCGGGGTCGCAACGACGGCGCAGCATACACGCCTCCTGCCCGCGGGGGCAGGGGACTCGCGTGCGGATCGCGTAGGTATACCGCTCTTGCATCCGCGTGCGGACCGCGGCCTATTAGGTCGCCTCCGCAAGGGTGATCGCATCATGCCCGCTACCACACCCGCCGGCGCGCTCGCCGGCATCCGTGTCGTCGACCTGACCCGCGTGCTCGGCGGGCCGTACTGCACGCAGATCCTCGCCGATCACGGCGCCGAGGTGATCAAGGTCGAGCCGCCCCAGGGCGACGAGACCCGCGACTGGGGTCCCCCGTTCAACGAGGGCCGCGCCGCCTATTTCGAGGGCGTCAACCGCAACAAGCGCTCGCTCGGCCTCGACGTGTCCAAGCCCGAGGGCAAGGCCGTGCTGCTGCGCCTGCTCGAGACGGCCGATGTACTGATCGAGAACTTCAAGCCGGGCAGTCTGGAGAAATGGGGCCTCGGCTACGAGGAAGTGCTCTCGAAGCGCTTCCCCGGGCTCGTCCACTGCAGCGTGACGGGCTTCGGGCCCGACGGCCCGCTCGGCGGCTTCCCGGGCTACGACGCCGTCATCCAGGCGATGTCAGGCATGCTCAGCGTCAACGGCTCGCCGGAGAGCGGTCCGGTGCGGGTCGGCACGCCGATGGTCGACATGGGCACCGGCCTGAACGCCGTGATCGGCATCCTGATGGCGATCATCGAGCGCGGCCGTTCGGGGAGGGGCCAGCATCTCGACGTGACCCTCTACGACTGCGCCGTGTCGCTGCTGCATCCCCAGGGCGCGAACTATCTGATGTCCGGCAAGGCGCCGGTCATCACCGGCAACGCGCATCCGAACATCTATCCCTACGACGTGTTCCAGTCGGGAACGAAGCCGGTGTTTCTCGCCATCGGGAACAACGGGCAGTTCCGCCGCCTGTGCGCGGCGATCGGGGCGCCGGAGCTGTCGGACGATCCGCGCTATGCGGACAACGCCCTGCGTTCGGAGAACCGCGCGACGCTGAAGCCCGCGATCGAGGCGAAGCTGTCCGCTCTCGACGGCGACGAGCTGTGCGATCGGCTGCTCCGCGAGATGGTGCCGGCCGGCCCGGTCAATGCGATCCCCGAGGTGATGACGGCGCCGCACACGGTCCATCGCAAGATGCGGGTCGAACTCGACGGGTATCAGGCCACCGGCATTCCGGTGAAGATGAGCCGCACGCCGGGCTCGGTCCGCGCGAAGCCGCCGGAGTATGGTGCGGACGGCCGCGACGTGCTGCATCACGCCGGCTATACCGACGCCGAGATCGCCAAGCTGATCGACGGCGGCGTGGTCCTGGAGCGGCGCAGGACCTCCTGACGCACCGGCATCCGCGCGGCATGGGCAGCCGCTGACCGGCGACGAGGGTGCGGGCGGCCTATTCGGCCGCCTGCCGTTCCGGCTGCGTCTCGCGGGCGGCGTCCTGGGCGAACAGTTCTTCCAACTCCTCGGCCGCCTGCTTCGCCAGATAGATCAGGCGCTGCTCGTCGGTGTGGTGCTTCTGCGACCGGCGCAGATGCTCGATGTCGTGCTCACGGAAGGTCTCGACCGCGCGTGCCGCCTCGCCGTCGGTCAGGCCGACGCATTCCAGTACCTGGCGCGCCATGACCAGGCTGGAGTGGAACGTCTCGCGCTCGATCAGTTCGATGCCGAGATCCATCAGCCGGTAGGCGTGGCGGCGGTCACGGGCGCGCGCGTAGATCGGCAGGTCCGGAAAGTGTTCGCGGACCACCCGCGCCGTCGCGAGTGAGCGCTCCACGTCGTCGACGGTCAGGACGAAGGCGCTCGCCTTGTCGATGCCCATCGCGCGGAGGATGTCGAGGCGAGAGGAGTCGCCGTAATAGACCTTGGCGCCGAACCGTCGCATGAAGTCGATCTGCTGCGGGTTCGACTCCAACGCGGCGAACGGGATCTTTTTCGCCACCAGGATGCGCCCGATCATCTGCCCGACGCGGCCGAAGCCGGCGATGATCACCAGCGGCTCCTCGCGCGGCGGCGTGTCGTATTCGGGGCGGTCGCGCGCGGTGCGGCGGGCATCGAGGGCCTCCACCGCGATGTACAGCAGCGGCGTGGTCAGCATCGAGACCGAGACGACCAGGATGACGATGTCCGCCGTGCGTTGGTCGAGGATGTAGGCGCCGACCGCCGCCGACAGCAGCACGAAGGCGAACTCGCCACCCTGGGAGATGACGGTCGCCAAGCGCAGCGCGGCCATCGGCGCCATCTTCGTCCGCCGGGCGAGACCATAGATCGCCGCGGCCTTGATGGTCACCAGCCCTGTGACCAAACCCAGGATCGCCAGCGGCATCTCGGCGAGGAGGCCGAGATTGACCGCCATGCCGACGGCGATGAAGAACAGGCCGAGCAGCAGGCCCTCGAACGGCTCGATATGCACCTGCAGGGCGTGCCGGTACTCGGAGTCTGCCAGCAGCACGCCCGCGATGAAGGCGCCCAGCCCCATGGAGAGGCCGGCCCATTCCATCAGCATCGCAGCACCGACCACCGTCAGCAGCGAGAGCGCGATGAAAACTTCGTTGGTGTCGGCGCGCGCCACGACGCGCAGGGCGTATCGCAGGCCGTAGCGCCCGAGAACCACCAGTGCGGCGATCGCCACGAGCGCCTTGGCGACGTCGCCCCATTCCGGCGCCGCCTCGCCCACCGCCAGCAGCGGCAGCAACGCCAGCATCGGTATGACAGCGATGTCCTGCAACAGGAGGATCGAGAAGGCGCCGCGGCCATGCCGTGTCGCCAACTGGTTCTTCTCCGCCAGGATCTGCAGGGCGAAGGCGGTGGACGACAGCGACAGGGCGAACCCGAGCACCAGCGACTCGGCGATCCCGAGGCCGAGAACCAGACAGGCCCCTACCAGCGGTACCGTCGTGACGAGCAGCTGCCCGACGCCGAGTCCCAGGATCTGCCGCCGCATGATCAGCAGGCGCCGCGGCTGGAGTTCCAGGCCGATCAGGAACAGCAGCATAACGACGCCGAACTCGGCGAAGTGCAGGATCGAATCGACATCGTAGACGAGGCCGAAGCCGAAGGGGCCGATCGCGACCCCGGCGACGAGGTAGCCGATCACCGCGCCCAGCCCGAGCCAGCGGGTGATCGGCACGGCCACCACGGCCGCCGCGAGGAAGATCGCCAGTTCGACGAAGGTAAGGCTCACGACATGCTTCTTTCCGGATCCGAGCGCCTTCTCGGCCGGAAGCAGCATAGCATGCCCTTTCGGACCGCCTCACGGTCTCCCGTCAGGCGGGCCGCTGCTCCTCCGCGGGTGCGGCGAGTGTCCGGGCCACGAGACCGGTGTCGTAGTACTCGGTGAAACGCACGATCTTTCCGTCGCGTACCCGGAGGATGTCGGCCTTCTCGGCAGCCAGCGGGAGGCCGTTCGTCCGCAGCCGGGCCGTGATCCGGGCGACGACCGCGGCGCGGTCGCCTTGGACGATGATGTCGAGGACTTCGAACGTCTCGACGGCGACCGTCTCGGCCACCCGTGCAAAGAACTGCCCGACCTGATCATGCCCGGAGAACCGGCCAGCCCAGGGGAGCGCATCGTCGGCGCCCTGTGATGTCCATTCGATATCGTCCGCCAGTCCGGCGAAGACCGTCTGCAGGTCGCCACGGCCGTAGGCCTCATAGGTACGCCGGATAAGGCGAGCGGTTTCCTCGGTGCTCATGACGGGGACTCCCGGTTGCAGCGCAGGGCGATCATCGCACGTAAAGCGTCCGGCGGCACGTCGCGTCGTGCGCTCGGATACGACGGCCGGCGGACCGCAGGCATCGAAGCGGCACGGTCGCTGGCACCCTCCGCCTCACGGCGATATGCTTGCCGTCGCCTTCCGCGACCGGGTTCCGCCATGTCCGACAGTTCCGATACCGTCACCGCCGCGCTCTGCATCATCGGCAACGAGATCCTCTCCGGCCGGGTGCAGGACGCGAACCTCGCCTTCCTCGGGCAGGGCCTGAACGAGGTCGGCGTGCAGTTGCGCGAGGTGCGCGTCGTCCCGGACATCGAGGACGAGATCGTGGCGGCGGTGAATGCGCTTCGGGCGCGCTACACCTACGTCTTCACGACCGGCGGCATCGGCCCGACGCACGACGACATCACGCCGGAATCGGTCGCCAAGGCGTTTGGACGGCGGGCGGTTCATCATCCGGTCGCCTATGCGCGGCTCGAGGAATGGTACCGCAACAACGACCGCGAGTTCACCGAGGCGCGTAAGCGCATGACGCTGATGCCCGAAGGGGCGGAACTGGTGGACAACGCCGTATCCATCGCGCCCGGCTTCCGGGTCGAGAACGTCTTCGTCATGGCCGGCGTGCCGCAGATCATGCGGGCGATGTTCGAGGCGGCGAAGCCGTTGCTGCGCGGCGGTAAGACGGTGCGCTCGCGGACCATCGGCACTCGCGTGGTGGAAGGCGTGCTGGCCGGCCCGCTCGGCGAGATCCAGAAGCGCTTCCCGCACTCTGACATCGGATCCTATCCCTACTACGGCGCACCTGGCGGCAACGGGGTCAACCTCGTCGTCCGCAGCACGGATCCGGCCGACCTCGACGCCGCCGGCGACGCCATCGTGGCGATGATCCGCGACCTCGGCGGCGACGTTCTGGACGACGTGCGCGGCTGAGGGAGGGCCGTCCTGGCCCGGGTGCTCATCCCTCGCTCTTCCCGGTGCGGCCCGCGTCTCTCCGAGGCGCGGCAGCGCCGCGTCGCCGCACATCCTGCTCCCCGTCTTTCTGCTTCCCGTCTTTTTTTCGGCGCATTCCTCGGCTTTGTCCGTCTCGGCGTCGCGCGTCCGATGCGGAGAGGGCACCGGGGCATCGGTGGTTCGTGTAAAATTTTATTCAATATACAATAAAACGAGCTGAATTGACAATCTATCCTAGCGGACATTCAGTAACGACTTCTTATCTTTTTCCGATGGACCATGTATTTAATGTCCGTATCTTTTGAGGCGAAGCGGTAGCCCCATGGCGCAGTTGCCCGAGCCTGGTTTGGCGAAGAGAAATCCCGCCACGGGTGATCAATCCGCCGCCGTCCTCGAATGGCTCGGTGCGGCCGTTCCCGGCTTCACGCTGTTCCGCGCCCGTGCGGACGGAACGCTCGCGTCGGTGTCCGATACGTGGCAGGCCGTGACGGGGCTGGAGCCGGAGACCTGCATCGGGCGGCTGCTCGCCGATCTCGTCGATCCCCGTGATCGCGTGCGGGTCGAGCGGCTGCTGGAGCGGGGCCCGGGCGCCTCGTCCGGAGAAGCGCGCTTCAGCATACCCGCTCCAGACGGCGAGGGCCGGCTCGTGATGGCGATGCGCGGCCCGGATCTGTCCGGCGACCATGGGCGGGACGTCGTCGGAATCATGCGCGACGTGACGGCCGAACGCGCCATCGAGCGCCAACTCGCGGCCGCCTACTCGTACGACATGCTCACCTCCATTCCGAACCGGACGCTGTTCATGGACCGGCTCGGCGAGGCGGTGCGGGCGGCGCGCGCATCGGGTGAAGGGCTCGCGCTGCTGGTGTGCGACATCGATCGCTTCCGCGCTGTCAACGAGACCGCCGGGCACCGCACGGCCGACGAACTGCTCCGCATCGTCGCGCGACGGCTGGAACGGCAGATTCGCGGCGGCGACATGATCGGGCGCATCGGCGCCGACGAGTTCGGCATCATCCAGTCCGGCGTGCGCAGTCAGGCGGACACGGAGAGCCTGGCGGAGCGTCTGACGTTCGTCCTCGCCAAGCCGTACCGGGCCGAGGGCATCCGCATGCGGGCCTCCTGCTCGATCGGCATCTCGATGCTCGCCGCCGAGGCCAGCGCCGAGAGCATGCTGACCGAGGCGATGAGTGCGCTGACCCAGGCGAAGCGCGTCGGCCGGGGACAGGTTCGCTTCGCCGATCCGGAGGCGGAGAGCGAGGTCAGGGAGACGCATTCGCTCGAGGACGATCTGCTCCAGGCGATCGACGAAGCGGGCCTGACACTGCACTTCCAGCCCGTGGTCGATCTCGCGACCGGGCGCATCTCGGGCGCCGAGGCCCTGCTGCGCTGGCCGCATCCGGAGCGGGGTTTCGTCGAGCCTTCGCGTTTCGTGCCGCTCGCCGAAGCGACGGGCGCCATCCGCCCGCTCGGCGCGTGGGTGCTCGATGCCGCCTGTGCCACGCTGCGCCGCTGGGACGCCGCCGGGCTCGACAACCTGACCGTCGCGGTCAACGTCTCCGCCGCGCAGTTCCGGGATGCCGGCGTCTACGAGGCCGTGACCGCCGCACTGGACAGGAACCGTGTCGATCCGCGGCGCCTGGAGATCGAGATTACCGAGACGGCGATGCTCGAGGACCGTGCCGGCGATGCACTGCCGCAGCTCGCCGCTCTGGCGCGACGCGGCGTCCAGATCGTCATCGACGACTTCGGCATGGGCTACGGCACGCTGACCTATCTTCGTGCCTTTCCCGTGTCGAAGATCAAGATCGACCGGGCGTTCATCGGTGCGGTCATGGACGACCCGCGCGACGCGGCGATCGTCCGCGGCGTCGCCGCGCTCGGCTCCAGCCTGGGACTGCGTGTCCAGCCGGAAGGTGTCGAAACGGCCGAGCAGCTTCGCTTCGTCCAGGAACTCGGCTGTACGGAAGCGCAGGGCTATCTGTTCAGCCGCGCGCTGCCGGAAGAGGATTTCGTTCGCTTCATCAGCGACTGGGAGCAGCGCCGCGCGTCGGTTCCCGCGTCGGTCGGCGACGTGCCGGCACTCGTCCGCCGTCTTGCGGCGGGATCGCCGGTCGCCGACGCGCCGGGTGATCCCGGAAGTGTGGCGCCGGACATCCACGATGTGCCGCACGTGGCGCGGGCGCCGGGTTGGGAGCGCGCATTCGTGCTGGCCGCCTCCCTGGTGAGCCTGTGGACGGCCGCCGGTGCCATGCTCTGGCTGATCGTGTGAGCAGCCCCGCAAGCCGATCCGCTCCGGGGCGTCGCCCCGCGCGGACGGCAGAGCAGGCGTCTGGCTGCGGAAAGAGGGCGGCGCCGATGCGCCGCCGCCCTCTCGATCGTCCGGGTCGCGACCGGAGCGTGGGCTATTTGTCCAATGTCTTGTCCCAATAGGCGTCGGTATCGGCCGCTTCGCTCGACATCGTGCCGTCGTAGGTCGGCGCCTGTTCCATCGCCTGCTCGCTGACCGGCAGCACCAGGGTGTTCATGCCCGGCGTCGCGCGAAGCTTGTTCCATGGGACCGCGACGCGGTCTTCGCCCATGCCGAGAAAGCCGCCGCGCGAGACGATCACGCGCTTAACGTCGCCGGTCGCCGGATCGAGGACAACATCTTCGACTTCGCCGAGGTCCTCGTCCTGCGCATTGCGCAGGTCGGAGCCGATGATGTCTTCGATCCGTACCGCGGACGCCATTTCGGAAACCGGCTTGGCGTTGACGATCTCGGCCTGGCGCCAGTCGCTGATCTGCTGCGGCTGAACGCCCATCCCCTCGAGTTGTTGGGCATACTCCCGATACGTGGTGCGCGTGGCGTCGAGCACTTCGCGGCAGGCCTCTTCGTTGCCCCGCTGCGCGAGGATGTCGGCCGCCCGGTAGAGCGTGCGCATCTCGACGTGCGGGCGGGTCTCCCATCCGACGTCACCCCAGGGGCCCATCGTGCGACCTGCGGCGGAAGGGGTGGCCGTGGCACCCGGCGCGGCGACGGTGGTGCCGTAGCTGCGATAGCCGGACAGCCAGTATCCATCCTCCTGCATCGTCTGCCCCAGCGCGGTCAGATCCTGGCGGCATTGACTCGATGCACCCGCGGTGGCCTGACCGCCGGCGCTCCGCCCGTGGATCGTGCCGCCGGGCTGACTGGCTTGGCTTGCCGAGCCGGCTTGCGTGGCCTGAGAAGATGCGGCTTTATCCGCTGCGGTATTCGCCGCGTGTCCGGTCTGTGCAAATAGAAGAACTGAAGCGATTGCGCTGCTGACAGTGATGGTGCGTGCAGTCATTACGGCACCTCCATGCTTCCGGGCAATTGATCTCCCGCGCCGGCTCATTGGCCGTAGCGATGCCCTGCGTAACCAGCGAAGACCGGACCTGTTCCAAAAAACCGCAGTTCGGCTGCAGTCCGATATCGGCTGGCCCGGGTTGCGGTTTGCGGCGACGGGAATGTGCGACGTCCCTCGTGTGTTCTCGACTACAGGAGCTGGCGGATCGCCTCGAGCTGGTGGGGGGCGTCAGCAGGCGCGATCAGCAGGACATCGTCGAAGCCCAGATCCGCGAGGCGCATCAGGCGCTCGCGGGCTTCGGCCGGCGTGCATATCAGCGAGATTTTCGAATGGGCGCCGAGCGGGGTGACCTTCGGTTCGTCGCGGATGTCGATCGAGACGTTGGCGACCGCGGCCCGCTTGCCGCCGGCCGCCCGGTAGAGTCCGATGCCGCGCTCCAGATCCTCCCATGAGCTGTGGATGCCCGAGGCGAGCCAGCCCTCGCATTCCTGTGCGGCACGTTCGATCCAGCGCTGGCTGCGCCATGCGCCGAGCAAGATCGGCGGCGCGGCAGGCATGCCCGTCCAGGGTGCCAGGGTGACGCCCGCGACCGGCTCGCCGCGCCACACGGCGCGCATCGTGTCGAGTACCTCCGGAAGAGCACGAAAGCGGCTCTCATAGTCCGCGCCGAACAGGCTGAAGTCCGCCTGCGTCGAGCCGGTCCCGACACCGAGGCGCAGCCGCCCGCCCGCCAGCGCGTCGAGCGAGCGGATGCGGTGGGCCGCATCGACCGGCGGCCGGATCGGCACCTGCAGCACGCATGTGCCCAGTTCGATGCTCTCGGTCACCGCTGCCGCCGCGGACAGGGCGATCAGGGGATCGAGCGAGGCTGGTCCGCGGCCGACGGAATCGGTCATCCAGAGGCCGGCGAAGCCCAGCGCCTCGACCCGCCGGGCGGTATCGACGATGCGACGCACGGGCGTTCCCGCGGCGGTGTTCTGAACCGGCAGGAATACGATGCCCAGTCTCATGATGGCTCTCCCGATGCGGCCGGACGGGCTGCGGCCACATGCTGACCGACATCGGCCGATTGCGAAAGCACCCGGCGCACCGGACGTCGCTCTCTCGTCGTGGTTATCGCGCCGTTCGGTCGTGATCGAGCCGCGCGGCGCCGCCGTGACCGCAGGCCCTCACGGGGTCAGTTCGAACAGCGCCTTGCCGCTCTCCATGTCGAAGGGGGCGGAGAAGTGCTCGTGCGCGATCTTCCACTGGCCGGCCAGCCTGCGGTATCCCGCGCTCATCCGCATCCAGCTCGCCTGCTCCTGGCCGTTGGGGCCGACGCCGCCGCAGCGGATCAGGCAATGGGCAAAGCCCACGTCGCCGTCCGCCGACGCCGTGATGTCGCCGGGGTCGAAGATCATGCCGCCGCACATGCTCATGCAGAACGCCCAGTGATCGCGATAGGCCGGCTTGCCGACGAACTGCAGTTGCGCGATGGCGTCATAGGCGATCACGTCGTCGGCGTAGAAGGCCATGATCCGATCGACGTCGGCCGAACGGACCGCGGCCGCCCAGTTCTCTATGAGCGCGCGGATGCCGCTTTCGGCAGACTCCGGCGCTTCCTTCGTGGCGAGTGTCGCCGTCATCGTGCTTCTCCTCGTCCTGTTCCGGAGGGGCGAGACGCCGGTCTCCGGTCGATTGGCGTTGACATAAACGTTGATATCAACATTACTGGGCGCCGTCAAAGCCGCTGCGCGGAGTGGGTGAAGCAACGCGACGCCGGCGGCGCGAAGGTCGGCCGACGTGGCACGGCCGTATCCGAAGGAGACCTGCCGTGACCGTCCAGCCCTACCTGTTCTTCAACGGCCGCTGCGAAGAGGCGATCGCCTTCTACCGCACGGCGCTCGACGCCGAGGTCCAGGAGCTGATGCGCTTCAAGGACGCGCCGCCCGATCCGACGGGCAAGCCGGTCGAAGGCTGCGCGCCCCCGCCCGGGTCCGAGGACAAGATCATGCATTGCGGCCTGCTCATCGGCGGCGCCCTGGTGATGGCGTCGGACGGGATGAGCCAGGGGGACGCGACGTTCCAGGGCTTCTCGCTCGCCGTGTCCGTCGCCGACGAGGCGACCGCGCGCCGATACTTCCACGCCCTCGCCGAGGGCGGGCAGGTGCAGATGCCCCTGGGTCCGACCTTCTTCGCCAAGATTTTCGGCGTGGTCGCCGACAGGTTCGGCGTGTCCTGGATGATCCTCGTCCCGACGGCGTAGCGTGCGGGCGGCGATCCGCTTCGTTGACCGGCGAGCCGCTCCGGCCTAGAAACGGATCGTGTCCGCCACCGCGATCATCGACGCGCTCCGCACGAGGCTGTGGCTCGCCTGCATGCTGCTGGCGGTGCTGACGGTCTCGTCCCTATCCGTGTCCGTTGCCCGGATGCCGCCCGCTTCCGAGATGCTGCCGTGCCACGCCGCCAGCGGACCCGGCGGCCTGCACCATGGGCTCGATGCGGCGCATGACGGGGCGGGCCACGCCTCGCCACAACCTTCGGGCGACGCCGGGCACCAGACGCCGGCAGCGCCCGATCACGCCATGATGGCCTGCTGCACGCTGGCCTGCGGCCACGCGGCGATAGAGGCCTGTCCCACACAGATCGCCCGCCGCGCAACGATCGTGGCGTCGGCGCCGGGCCGCCTCGCATGGACATGGCAGCACGCCCATTCCCGTCTCGACAGGCCGCCGCGCGGCGCTGCCTGACCGCCGCACAGGCGGCGACGTCGGGACGAGTCCGCCAGCGTGCATGCGCCACGCCGCCGCGGAACCGTCCTCTCCCATCGAGACACATTCGCGACGAGGCGTATCATGCCTTCCAACGACACCTGCGCACCCCTGTCGCGGCGTGCCCTGCTCGGCCGCGCGGCTGCGATCGGCGGCGCCGCGTCCATGCTGCCGCTTCTGCCCGCCTGGGCCCGGAGCGGCACGCCCGGCCTGCCGCCGGTCGCGCCTACCTTGTCCGGCGACCACATCGCGCTGACCGTCGCGGAGACGCCGTTCTCCGTGGGCGGCCGCACCGGACACGCCATCACCGTCAACGGCACCCTGCCGGCGCCGCTCCTGCGCCTGCGCGAGGGCCGCAGCGTCCGGCTCTCCGTCACGAACCGGCTGGCGGCTGACACGTCGATCCACTGGCACGGCCTTCTCCTGCCGTTCCAGATGGATGGGGTTCCCGGCATCAGTTTCCCGGGCATCCGTCCGGGCGAGACGTTCCACTACGAATTTCCGGTGCGGCAGGCCGGCACCTACTGGTACCACAGCCATTCCGACCTGCAGGAGGCGCGCGGCCACTACGGCCCGATGATCATCGACCCCGCCGATGCCGACCCGGTCGCCTACGACCGCGAGCATGTGCTCGTGCTGTCGGACTGGAGCTTTCTGCATCCGCACACGATCATGCGGCTGCTGAAACAGGAGGGCGGCTACTTCAACCGCCGGCACCTGACCCTGGCCGGTCTCGCCGATCACGGCGACCCGGAGCAGCGCATCCCGCTGCGTGACCGGGCGATGTGGGCCGGCATGCGCATGGACCCCACGGACATCGCCGACGTCACCGGGGCCGCCTACACCTACCTCGTCAACGGTCACGGACCGGAGGAGAACTGGACGGGCCTGTTCCGTCCGGGCGAGCGGGTGCGCCTGCGGGTGATCAACGCTTCGGCCATGTCGGTCTTCCAGGTCCGCATTCCCGGCCTGCGCATGACGGTGGTCAACGCCGACGGCGAGAACGTCCGGCCGGTGACCGTGGAGGAGTTCCAGATTTCCGTCGCGGAAACCTACGACGTGATCGTCGAACCCGACGAGGATAGCGCCTACACCATCGTCGCCGAATCGGCCGATCGCTCCGGCATGGCCCGCGGCACGCTGGCGCCGCGCATGGGCATGTCGGCCGAGGTGCCGCCCCTGCGCCCGCGCCCGCTGCTCGGCATGGCGGACATGGGGATGGCAGGAATGGGGACGGGAGGCATGGACCATGCCGGGATGGACCACGGCTCCATGGATCATGGTTCCATGAGCATGCGCGACCCCGCCAATGCGCCGCCCGATGTCCATGTCGGGGTCGGCGTCGACATGATCGCGCCGATGCCGCAGGACCGGACGGGGCACCCCGGCCTGGGGCTGGAAGATGTGGGGCACCGGGTGCTCACCTACCGCGACCTGGTCGCGCTGGAGCCCAATCCGGATCCGCGGCCGCCGTCGCGCACCATGCAGATCCACCTGACCGGCAACATGGAGCGCTTCATGTGGTCCTTCGACGGCAGGCGCTTCAGCGAGGTCGTCGAGCCCTTCCGCTTCGCCCGGAACGAGCGGGTCCGCGTCACCCTCGTCAACGACACGATGATGCAGCACCCGATCCACCTGCACGGCCACTTCTTCGAGGTGGTCAACGGCCACCCCGGCCGGCATCCGCGCAAGCACACGGTCAACGTCCTGCCGGGCAGCACCGTGACCTTCGACTTCACCGCCGACGCGCCGGGCGACTGGGCGTTCCACTGCCACCTGCTGTTCCACATGCATGCGGGCATGTTCAACGTCGTCAGCGTACGGCCGCTGGATGGAGGCCCCGCATGAGGACGCTGCCGATCCTATTCGCCGTCGTCGCTACCGGCTGGGCCGTTCCCGCCGTGTCGCAGCATGCGCACCACGCCGATCCGGCACCGGCGCAACCGCACGCCGATCATGCTCCGGCAGCCGCCGATCCGCATGCCGGTCATGTGATGCCGCCTCCGGCGCCAGCCGCCGATCCACACGCCGGTCACATCATGCCGCCTCCGACTCCGGCCGCCGATCCGCATGCCGGCCACGTCATGCCGGCACCGGCTCCCGCCATGCCGGCCGACCCGCATGCCGGCCATGGGATGGAAGCGGCGCCCGCGCCGGCGCCGGTCGCGGATCCCCCGCCGCCGGCCGCGGCGTTCGACGGTCCGGTGCATGCGGCCGACACGCTCTTCGATCCCGCTGCGATGTCCGCCGCGCGTGAACAGCTCCGCGCGAACCAGGGCGGGATGCGGACCTGGAAGGTGATGGCCGACCGGCTGGAGACCCATGTCCAGGATGGAGCCGACGGCTATGTCTGGGACGTCCAGGCCTGGTACGGCGGCGACATCGACAAGCTCTGGCTCAAGAGCGAGGGGGAGGGCGCCTGGGGCGGCAGGACGGAGGAGGCCGAGCTTCAGGCCCTGTGGAGCCGGGCGGTGACGCCATGGTTCGATGCCCAGGCCGGCCTGCGCTACGATTTCGAGCCGGACGCGGGCCTGGCGCACCTCGTCCTCGGGCTCGAAGGCCTCGCCGCCTACTATGTGGAGGTCGACGCTTCGGCCTTCCTGTCCGAGCGGGGCGACCTCACGGCCCGGGTCGAGGTCGAGTACGACCAGCACATCACCCAAAAGCTGGTCCTGCAGCCGCGAGTCGAGGTGGAATTCGCGGCGCAGGACGTGCCGCGCACCGGCACCGGTTCAGGCCTCTCCTCGTTCGAAGCCGGCCTGCGGCTGCGCTACGAGTTCGTGCCAAACTTCGCGCCGTATGTCGGTGTCGGCTACGCGCGCAAGGTCGGCGAGACCGGCCGCATGGCGCGCGAGGAGGGGGAGGATTCGGACAGCACGTCCCTGCTTCTGGGCGTGAGCTTCTGGTTCTGAGCGGCGAAGCGCAGCCCTCGCATCGGGAGGAGCGACCCTTCCCGATGCCGGGCTCGGACGACGTCGATGACGAACGCGGAACTTCGCGCGGTGGATTCGGTTGCATCGGCACCCCAACCGGGAGGCAGCCGATGCAACTCCGCCCCACCGTCGCCGCAGCCGCATGTGCGCTCGCCGCCGCTTCGCCTGCTCTGGCGCAGAAGACCGACGTCCAGATCACGGGACATGTCTACAAGCCGACGCCGAAAAAGCCGACCAAGGAAGATGTCCGTGCCCTGACGCTGCCGGACGGCTTCCAGATCGCGCCCTTCGCGGAGGATCTGGAGAACCCGCGGATCATCGCCGTCGCCGACGACGGCACCGTCTATGTCTCGCAGCGGCGTCCGGGCTCGCTGGTGATGCTGCGCGACACCGACGGCGACGGAAAGGCGGACACGCGCAAGACTGTCGCCGAAAAGAAGGACCTGCACGGCGTCGCAGTGCGCGGCGACGAGGTCTGGTTCACGACGGTCAAGGAGGTCTATGTCGCCGACCGCAACGAGGACGGCTCGCTCGGCGAGCCGCGGCTGATCGTCGACGACCTTCCCGACGGCGGGCAGCATCCGAACCGCACGCTGGCGTTCGGTCCCGACGGCAAGCTCTACATAACCGTCGGCAGCACGTGCAACGCCTGCGCCGAAACCAGCGACGAGAGCGCTACGGTCCTGCGCGCCGAGCCCGACGGCAGCGGCCGCACGATCTTCGCCTCCGGGCTGCGCAACACCATCGGCATCGACTGGCACCCCAAGACGGGGGCGCTCTACGGGCTCGACCACGGCATCGACTGGCTCGGCGATGACGAACAGCCGGAGGAGTTCAACCGGCTGGAGCAGGGCAAGAAGTACGGCTGGCCCTATGTCTGGGGCAAGGGCGGCATCAATCCGCAGGACGAGCCGCCGGGCACGACGAACGAGGCATGGGCGAAGGAGAGCGAGGAGCCGGTGCTGCTCTACACGGCTCATGCGGCGCCGATGCAGCTGCTGTTCTATGACGGCGGCCAGTTCCCCGACGCCTATGACGGCGACGCCTTCGCTACCATGCGGGGGTCGTGGAACCGCAAGCCGCCGGCTGGCTACGAGGTCGTGCGTATCCGGTTCGAGAACGGCGAGCCGAAGGCGATCGAGCCGTTCCTCGCGGGCTTCGTGCGCGACGCCAAGGACGGCGGCCATGTCCAGCTGGGCCGCCTGACCGGCCTCGCCGCACTGCCCGACGGCAGCCTGCTCGTCGGCGACGACGAGAACGGCGTCATCTACCGGGTCGCGGCCGGAAAATAGGTCCGGCTGCTACGAGCGGCGTCCGTCGGGGTCCTCTCCGTCTCTTAAACGAATGCTTGGAACCGCCCGCCGAGGCAACTGCGGGTTTATTGTCAAATCCAAGCCGATGCCTCTTTTGGTCTACGCCGATGGGACTCGTCGGATCATGGTAATGCGTGTAGCATAAGCCGTCCTCAGGAAGAGGCCGAAGGCATTCGGTCGCGGGAGGGTGATCTGCCACGCGAGCCTCACGGGCTGGCCCAACGGAGTGGATGCGATCATGGCCGAGACGGCGAAAGACAAGTCAGGTACGACGACTCCCGAGAATGAAGCCGCGACCGAGACGCCTCCGGTTGCAGCGCTGAAGGCGCGGGTCTCCCAGGCGGAAATCGACGAGATCATCCGCAAGCACGTCTACGGCGCGATGGCCCTCGGTCTCGCCCCTGTGCCGTTGATCGACGTGTTGGGGCTCATTGCGATCCAGATGAATCTCGTACGCTCGCTCGCGCAGAAGCACGAGGTCAGCTTCCAGAGCCATCTCGCCAAGCCGGTGATCGCCTCGCTCGTCGGCGGTGTCGTGCCGGTGGCCATCACGCCGATGATCGCCAGCTTCGTGAAGGTGATCCCCGTGATCGGCTACACCACGGGTGCCGCCTCGCTCAGCCTGCTCGGCGCGGGCGCCACCTATGCGGTCGGCCGGGTCTTCGCCGACCATTTCGCGGCCGGCGGCAGCATGAACGATTTCGACGTGAACAGCAGCCAGGCGACCTTCAAGAAGGAATTCGAGAAGGGCAAGGCCATGGCGGGCAGTTCCGGCAGCACCGGCGCCGCCGCGGCCTGACCGACGCGGGTTGGGCGTACGCGGTCGCCCATTTTTCCGAAACGGCGCCGGGGCCCCTGTCCTCGGCGCAATCCTTGCGGTTCCCGCTTCCGTCCGGCTTCGCGGGGATGGCCGGCTCGGGAGGCTTGACGAGGCCCGATGCTGATCGACGGGAGCGGCCTGTTTGCGTGACAAGCTCTTACTCAGTCTTCTGAGGGAGCGTTCGGGGGGCCGTGCCAAGAAGATCCTGGCGGCGGCGATCGCCGCCGGGGCTCTCGAAGGAGCGACCATCGTCTGCGTCGCACTGGCGCTGGACGATCTCCGGACGGGATCGATTTCGCTCCGTATCCTGGTGCTCTTCCTGCTGGCGCTCGGCGGCTACTATGTCTGCTACAAATATGCGATCGGCAATTTCACCTCGATCGCCCTGGGCATCGTCCACGACCTGCAGACGCGGATCACCGACGCCTTCCGGCGCCTGAACCTGCGGCAGTTCGAGCAGCTCGACGAAGGGCAGGTCTACCAGGAGATCATCGGCAACAAGGACGTCATCGTCGAATCGACGCGCTATCTCGTGGTGGCGCTGTCGGGCCTGACCTTGATGCTCGTGGCCTTCGTCTTCGCCCTGGTTCTGTCGCCCATCGGCTTTCTGGTCATCGTCCTGTCGCTGACCTTCAGCGGCATGGTGCTCGCCGCGATGCACAAGGAGGTGACGGTCCTGCAGCGCCGGGTCCAGGCGGTCGACGCGCGGCTGACGCTCAGCCTGAAGGACCTGCTGTACGGGTTCATCGAGCTGAAGATGAACCGTGCCAAGCGCGACGAACTCTTCGCCGAGGCGATCCACGCCCGGGCCGCCGAGAGCCACGCCCTCAAGCAGCAGTCCGAGCAGCTCTACGTTCGCGGCCTCGCCTTCTTCAACTCCTTCATCTTCTTCCCGGTCGCGGCGATCATCTTCATCCTGCCGATCTTCGTGGAGATCCAGCTCGATGTCCTGATCAAGCTGATCGGCATCACGCTCTTCTCGCTCGGACCGCTCACCAGCGTGATCACGGCGCTGCCGGCGCTGTCGAAGGCCGAGATGCTGATCCGCAACATCCTTGCCTTCGAAGAGCGGCTGCAGACCCTGCGGGAGCCCGAGACGACGCAGCCGGCGGAGCCGCTGCCGTTCGAGCGGATCGCCCTGCAGGACCTGCGCTTCGCCTATCCGGCGCCTGACGGCACCACGCAGTTCTCGGTCGAGGTCGACGCCTTCGAACTGCAGCGCAACGAGATGGTCTTCGTGACCGGCGGCAACGGCAGTGGCAAGACCTCCTTCATGAAGCTGTTCGCCGGGCTCTATACGCCGGATACCGGGTCGATCAGGCTCGACGGCGTCGCCGTCCCGGAGATCGGGATCGACGCCTATCGCGGCCTCTTCTCCATCGTCCTCATGAACTTTCACCTGTTCGAGCGTCTCTACGGCGTCGGCCAGCGCGACGACGCCTACGCCAATCGGCTGCTGACGGAACTGCAGCTCGGCGGCCGGACCAGCCTCGCGGAGGACGGAAGTTTCGTGACCACCGATCTTTCGAGCGGCCAGCGGCGGCGCCTGGCGGTGATCGCGGCCTTGCTGGAGAAGCGTCCGGTCCTGCTCTTCGACGAGGTGGCGGCGGACTTCGATCCCCAGTTCCGCCGCTTCTTCTACGAGACCTTTCTGCCGCGCCTGAACGAGGAAGGACGCACGATCCTCGCCATCTCGCACGACGACCGCTACTTCCATGTCGCGGACCGCGTCGTGACGATGCGCGACGGCCGGATCGTGTCGGTCGACGGCGGCGAGGCGCGGGACCGATGACCGCTCGTGCACCCGACGGCGAGGGCGGCGTACCGGCGCCGGATCCGGGACTGCCGGCCGGGAGCCGCGCGATGCTCGCGGCGATCTTTGCGGCTTCGGCCGTCGTCGCCGTCCTGTTGCTGCTGGTGTTCGTTCCGTGGAACGTCTCGCCCGTGCGCACCGAGAGCGATGCCGAATTCCTGGTCCGGCTCTCCCGCGAGGTGCCGCATCTCCCAGTGCCGCTGCGCGAGGCGGAGGCGTTCGGCGCCATCGTCGACGCTCGCCTTCGCTGCTATCGCGACAGTGCCAGCCTTGGCGATCGCATAAGGGGCTGCGCCAGGCGCTATACGCGCGACGTCCTGGTGTTTGCGCACCAGTCGGCGCGCACGAACGCCGGTCTCAGCGAGTTCGTCGGGCGCGTATCGGCCTGCCCGGCGCTCTTCAACATCTGCCGGGGCGAGGGAGGCGGTACGGCCGACGTCTGCGTCACGCGCGAGTTGGAGTGCCTGAACTTCGCGCTCGACGGCTACCGGTATGGCAGCCGCACCGCGCGGTCTTTCCAATGACACGCGATACCATTCCGGGGAGAGGGCGGGGGGACCCGGCATGAACCAGACCAGAAGACGGCGCAGACCGAATCTCGAGGCGGTCATCGCGATCATCGTCGGCCTCTTCGTGCTCGTCGCGCTCTGGCCATACGTCACGGTCAGCATCAAACCGGGCGAGGTGGGCGTTCTCTACTCGCGGCTGTTCGGCGGCACGGTGCGCGACCGGACCTATGACGAGGGCATCCACTTCATCCTGCCTTGGGACATCATGTACGTGTACGATGCGCGCGTGCGGGAGGAAGGCACGGAGATACAGATCCTCAGCCGCGAGGGGCTCGCGATCGAGGTCTCGGCCTCCATCCGCTACCGGATCGTCCGCAGCCAGGTCACCGAACTTCACGTGAACTACGGGCCCGCCTACGAGCGGGTCCTGATCCGGCCGGTGTTCCTGTCCTCGATCCGCGAAGCGATCGGCCAGTACCGTCCGGAGGAACTCTACAGCACGGCCCCGGAAGAGATTCAGGAGAAGGCCACGATCGAGGCAGTGCACGAACTCAACCGGCTGCCCGTCGAGGTGGATGCGATCATCTTCAAGTGGGTGCGCCTGCCCGCCGGGCTGAGCACGACGATCGAGGAGAAGCTCCGCGAGGAGCAGCAGGTCCTGAAATACCAGTTCATCCTGGAGCGTACCTACAAGGAGGCGATCCGGCGCGTGGTCGAGGGCGAAGGCATCCGGCTCTACCAGCAGGCCATCAACGAGGGCCTGTCCGAAAACTTCCTGCGCTTCAAGGGCATCGAGGCGACCCAGGCCCTCGCCGCGTCCGACAATGCCAAGATCGTCGTCGTCGGCGGCAAGGACGGTCTGCCGCTCATTCTCAACCCGGACGGCGGCGGCGCCGGCCTATCGAAGAGCGCCTCGGCCGAACAGGCGGGGCCGCCGGCCGCGCCGGACGACGATCTGCCACGCTCACGGCCGCATAGCCTGCCTGCCGAACATGCGGAATCGGCGGTCGAGACTCTCGACGAGCGGATCGCACGCTTTTCCGACAGGCTGCACGGCTTGTGGGACAGCGTCGTGTCCGCCAGGATTCCCGCCAAGGTGATTGTCTCTCCCACCGAAGAGGGTAGGCCGTGATCAAGCTCGGCATCCTGTACTTCGTTCTCGCGCTGCTGATCGCCTGGCTCGGCAGGAACCGAAAGCTGGGCTTCTGGGGGTACTTCTTCGCCTCCCTGCTTCTGTCGCCGCCGATCGGCGCGCTTCTGGTCCTGGTCAGCGGTCCGCTGAACCCGCCGGCTGCGGCGGGCCGGGATGCCCGATATCGCGATTCCGCCCAGCGCGAGCCGTCGCGATGACGCGCCTGTACGTGCTGCCGCACGCAGGCGGTGCAGCGCACGGATATGCGCCGCTGAAGCGGGCGCTGGAGCCGCAATTCGACGTGGTGTGCTACGATCTGCCCGGCCACGGCAAGCGCGCGCGCGAGGCGCCTCCGGCGACGGCGGAGGCGGCGATCCGCGACATCGCCGCGACGCTGGCGCCGCCCGACGACCGGCCATGGGCGATCTTCGGGCACAGCATGGGCGCGCTTCTCGCGCACGGGCTGGTGCATGCGCTGCACCAGGGCGGCCGGCGCATGCCGGAGGCGCTGTTCGTCTCGGGCACGGTGGCGCCGCCGGCCCGGAAGGCGAAGGCGATCTCCCACCTGCCGAAGGAGGCGTTCTGGTCCGAGGTGCGCAATTATGGCGGCGTCCCCGACGAGATCATGCAGGTCGAGGAGTATCGGGACTTCTTCGAAACGATCCTGCGCCGCGACTTCGCCCTGCTGGAAGGCTACCGGACGCCGGCGCCGCGGCCGGTCCCCGTGCCGATCGTCGCCTTCTTCGGCATGGACGACATGAACGAGGCGCAGGCGGTGTCGTGGGAATGGGAGACGAGCCGGTCCTTGGAGACGCACGCGTTCCCCGGCGGCCACTTCTTCCTGTTCGACCATATCGATGCGATCGCCCCGATCATCGTCGAGACGCTCGCCCGCGCTCCTGCGGCGGCCGGCCGCCGCTATGCCTGACATTGAGGGGGCGGGCGGTGCGCCTGTTCTGGTGATCCTTTGCCGGGTCGCCGGCAGCGATCCCGAGCACGCCCTCATGCGCGGCCTCCCGCACCTCACGCCGCGCATGCAGGGCGAGATCCTCCGCTACCGGCGCGCCGAAGACCGGCTGGCGCGTCTCGTTGTCCGCCTCGCCCTGCGGCATGCACTCCTCCGTCTCGGCTTCGCCGCCGAGAGCGACCTGAACGCCTGGACGCGAACGCCGACCGGGCGGCCGCACCTCGCCGGCTCCGCCGCCGACTTCTCGTTGAGCCATGCCGGCGATCTCGTCGCGGTGGCGGTCGGCACCGGCTATCGGCTCGGGGTGGACGTCGAGTGGTTCAGGCCGGTGGAGCGCGAGGCGTTCCGCCGATTTCTCCTGCCTCGCGAGGTGGATGGCGACGATCCCGACTGCCGTCGCCTCCTGCGGGCATGGTCGCTGCGCGAGGCGGTCCTGAAGGCGGACGGTAACGGCCTGCTGGCCTCCGAAGCCGATGTGAGAAGGGTGGGCGAGGGATGTGGACCGGGCGGCCGGCGCTGGTGGACCGACACCCTCGATGTCGAAGGGGGGTGCCTGACACTGGCGGCGGATCGTCGCCCCGATCGGGTGGTGCGAGAAGATGTCGGGCTGTCCGATCTGTTGGGAACCGCACCGATCGTGGGATGGTCGGGGCCTGCTTCCGCACCGGAACGGGAATGGACGGTATGAGGCGCCTTCTCGCCGCGGCGCTGTTCGTTCTGACGCTCGTGCCTCCGGCAGCCGGCGCTCAGGTCGACCCGCCGCCCGTTAGGATCGGCATTCTCCAGGCGAGCGACGCCTGGAGCCACCGGCTGGCGGTCGACGGCTTTCTGCACGGAATGGCGGAGAGTGGCTGGCGGGATCGTATCGTCGTCCCGGACGGTGCGCGGATCACCCTCGATGCGCCGCTCACGCCGGACACCATGCAGGCTGCCGCCCGGCGACTGACGTCGCGCGTCGACCTGGATCTGATCCTCTCGCTCGGCACGGCCGCGTCGCGGGCGCTTCTCGCGGAGGATGGCGGTGCTCCGGTCCTCGCGCTCGATGTCGTCAATCCCGGCCAGGCGGGACTCGTCGGCGGCGAGCGCCATCGGAACCGCGCGAACTTCGCCGTGCTGCAACTGACCCGGCAGTGGAACGACATGTTCCACCTCTTTCACGAGGTGGTGAACATCCGGCGGCTCGGCGCGATGGTCGCCGAACACGAGAATGGACCGATCGTTACGAAACTGCGCGAGGTGGCACGGGACGGCGGATTCCAGCTGGAGCTCTATCGTGGCATGGACGGCGCGCCGGATGCCTGCGAAACCGCCCTGCGATCCCTGCTCGCGACGCATATCGATGCCTTCGTCATTCCGTCCCTGGGCTGCTTCGACCCCGATACGCCCGGCAGCGCCGCGCTTCTCGAAGCGCTGGCCGACCGGCGCGTCGCGACGCTCGCGTTCGAAGGCACGCCGCTGGTGCGGCACGGCGCCCTACTCGGTCCCTCCGCTACGGCCGCGGAGCGCGCCGGCGCTAAGGCGGCGCAGATGGCCATCAGCATTCTCGGGGGTGCACCGCCGGGATCGCTCGAAACGGAGATGACGTTCGCGCCGTCGGTCGCGGTGAATCTCGCGACTGCCGCTCGTCTGGGGATCGACGTTCCGATGGACCTTCTACTGGCTGTCGACCAGGTGTTCCTGTCGCGTGGAATGCAGCCGAAGACCGATGACCGTGGTGCGGCGGCGCCATCGCATCCCCGGGCGTTGGCGACAGCCACCGCGCATTCCGGCTTGTAGGGCCTTTCTCCTGCCGAAGAGCGTGCCATTCGAAGATTGCACAATTCCGCGTCTATTGCTGATCGGAACGTCAATATTATCGCGAATTAAAGAAAATATCCGACGGAATTTACTTTTGAGAAACGCGCTGGTGATCTTCGCGGATCTCGGGTCTGCTGCGCGTGGGGGCGTTGTGCCTCGCCCGGTCTGTGTCACGACTGTGGAACATGTGAAGTACCAGAATTGGGGGGGTGACTTGCCGTTGCGGCAGGTACGGCACCCTAGTACACTTCATGAACGATTGCGGGGCCCTGCGCACGCAGGACGGCGCAGAGCGAACACGGAGAAGTGCGTTCGGGGTGCGCCATCGGTTCGGCGTCGGCAATGCCGTTGTTCTTCGTCGCGCTGGTGGCGGCGACGGCCCCCGGTATCCAAGAAAGAGCGAAGTCGGTTCGCATGCCGGAGCGTCGCGCAAAGCGATCGTCCGGTCCGTCGCGTCGGGGAGGGTGAGGATGAGCGGCCGCGGGGATGACGGCGAACGTCCGGCATGGTCGGCTGGCGGTGCGCTTCGCCTTCCGGCCAATGCGCCGCCCACCATGGGCGAGGCGCTGCTGCGCGCTGGAGCCGACGCCGCGCGCGGCGTCGTCTATGCGGACGGCGTCGATGCGGGGAGTTTTCAGTCCTATACGGCGCTCGCCGAGGATGCCCGCCGCATTATCGGCGGCCTGCGCGAACGTGGTGTGCGACAGGGCGATCCTGTCGTCTTCCAGGTGGATCGCGGCGACGACTTCATACCGCTGCTCTGGGCCTGCTTCCTCGGGGGCCATGTCGCCGTTCCGGTGACGGTGACGTCAGTCTTCTCGCCGGACAATGCGAACTTCCTGAAGCTGCGCAACGTCTGGACCATGCTGGGCGAGCCGCTGCTGGTCGCTGACAGCGCGGCGCTCGATGCGCTCGGTCGGGCGCTGGGAGGTGAGCCGGCGGCCTGCAACCTCGCCTCGCCCGAAGATCTCCGCCGCGGCGATCCGACAGTCGATCTGCCCGACGTCGACCCCGAAGACGTCGCCCTGCTGCTGTTCACGTCGGGAAGCACGGGGTTGCCGAAGGGCGTCGTCCAGCGCCACGCGAACCTGCGCGCCATGGCCGCGGGCACGGCACAGATGAACGGCTTCCACGCCGGCGACGTCACGCTGAACTGGATGCCGCTCGATCATGTCGGCGCCATCGTCTTCATGAGCGTCCTGCCCGTCTGGCTGGGTGCGTCTCAGGTGCACGTGCCGACGCGGCTGGTCGTCGAGCAGCCGCTGGCTTGGCTGGCCCTGATCGACCGGTATCGGGGCTCGATTTCCTGGGCGCCCAACTTCGCCTTCGACCTCGTCAACAAGTGCGAGGCGGAACTGGCGGAGCCGCGGTTCGACCTCTCGTCGATGCGCTTTCTGGTGAATGCCGGGGAACAGGTCGCGGCGCAGACGGGTCGTCGCTTCCTGGAGATCCTGGAGCGCCAGCGCCTGCCGGCCGATGCACTACGCCCCGCCTTCGGCATGTCGGAGACATGTTCAGGCGTCACCTGGTCCTCCGGCCTGACCCGCGAGCGGCTCACCGACGACCTGATCTACGTGCCGCTCGGCCGGCCCATTCCGGGTGCCGAGATCCGCATCGTCGACGAGCGCGGCGATCTGATGCGCGAAGGCGAAATCGGCCGGTTCGAACTGCGCGGACCGTCGGTAACCTCCGGCTATCACCAAAATCCCGATAAGAACGCGGAAGCCTTCTCGCCGGACGGCTGGTTCCGCACCGGCGACCTCGGCTTCGTGCGCGACGGCGAACTGCACGTCACCGGCCGCGACAAGGACGAACTGGTCGTCAACGGCCGCAACATCCCGGTCCACGAGATCGAGGCGGCGGTCGAGGCGGTCGACGGGGTGGCCGTCTCCTATTCCTGCGTGTTTCCCGTCCGTGCACCGGGGCAGCCGACCGAGGCTATGGCCGTCGCCTTCAGCCCCGAGAGCGACGATACGGCCGCCTGGGGGGAGGTGGCGGTTCGGGTCAGGCGCCACCTCGTGCGCAACGTCGGACTGTCGCCCGCCTTCGTCATTCCGCTGGCGTGCGCGGCGATGCCGCGTACCAGCATCGGCAAGATCCAGCGCAGCAGCCTCCGGCAGGCGTTCGAGGCGGGTGAGTTCGCCGGCGCGATCGCCACCTACGACGCGGCCCCCGGCACTGCCGGTAACGCCGCGGATCTGCCGGCCTCCGAGATCGAGCGCCGGATCGCCGAGATCTGGCGCACAGTCCTCGGCGTGCCGGCCGTCGGGCGCAACGACAATTTCTTCGACCTCGGCGGGCATTCGCTGCTGCTGATCAAGGTCCATGCGCGGCTGGAAGGGCTGTTCGGCGACGTGCCGCTCTCGGAACTCTTCCTCCACCCGTCCGTCGCGGCACAGGCGGGCTATTTCGGCGGCCGGGCCGCGGGCGGCGAGGCGCGGGCGCCCGAGGATCCGGTGCGCCGGTCGCGGATCGCGCGCCGGCGGGGCGGGGCGCGCGAGACCGACATCGCGGTGATCGGCATCGCCTGCCGCTTCCCCGGGGCCGACGATCCGGACCAGTTCTGGCGCAACCTCTGCGAGGGCGTCGAATCGATCCGCTTCTTCGATCGCGCCGAATTGACCGGTGCGGTCGATCCACGCAGCCTCGGCGATCCCGCCTATGTGCCAGCCAGCCCGGTGCTGAACGACGCAGCGGGCTTCGATGCGACCTTCTTCGGCTTCTCCGAGAAGGAGGCCGAGACCATGGACCCGCAGCACCGGCTGTTCCTCGAATGCTGCTGGGAGGCGATGGAGGCCGGCGGTTACGATCCGCTGACCTGGCCGGGCGCGATCGGCCTCTATGCCGGCGCCAGCATGAACACCTATCTCGTCAACAACGTGCTGCCGAACCGCGGCCGGTTCGATCCGCAGGACGATCTGCGGACGATGACGCTGGATTCCATGGGCGGCTTCCAGCTCATGGTCGCCAACGACAAGGATTATCTGAACACCCGCGTCTCCTACAAACTCAACCTCCGCGGGCCCAGCCTCAATATCCAGACCGCCTGCTCGACCGGGCTCGTGGTGATCCACCAAGCGGTGCAGAGCCTGATCGCCGGCGAATGCGACATGGCGCTCGCCGGCACGTCCTCGGTCCAGAGCCCCCAGGCGATCGGCCATCTTTACCAGGAGGGCATGATCGTTTCGCCCGACGGTCACTGCCGGGCCTTCGACGCGGCCGCGCGCGGCACGATCTTCGGCAGCGGCGTCGGTGCCGTGCTGCTGAAGCGGCTGAGCGATGCGCAGCGCGACGGCGACCTTGTCCTCGCAGTGGTGAAGGGCTCGGCCATCAACAATGACGGCCTGCGCAAGGTCGGCTACATGGCCCCCAGCGAGGCCGGTGAGAGCGACGTGGTCCGCGAGGCGCTGGATGTGGCGGGCGTCGATGCCGCCAGCATCGGCTTCGTCGAGGCACACGGCACCGGCACGGCGATCGGCGATCCCATCGAGGTGGCCAGCCTGACGCGCGCCTTCCGCGCCGACACCGATGCCACGGGTTTCTGTGCGCTGGGCTCGGTGAAGACCAATGTGGGTCACCTGCAGATCTCGTCGGGGATCGCCGGCTTCATGAAGGCGGTGCTGGCGGTCCGGCACGGCCGGATCCCCGCCACGCTGCATTTCGAGCGCCCGAACCCGGCGATCGACTTCGCACGAACGCCGTTCCGCGTGAACACCGAGGCGACGGCTTGGCCGGCCGGCGCCTCGCCGCGGCGCGCCGGCGTCAATTCGCTCGGGATCGGCGGCACCAACGCGCACGTCATCCTGGAAGAGGCGCCGGCGGTCGAACGGGCGGTGCCGGCGGTGGAGCGGCCCTGCCACGTGCTCGGCCTCTCCGCCCGGACGCCATCGGCGCTCGGCTTGCTGATCGAGCGCTATCGCGCGCGCGTCGCCGCCGACCCGTCGCTGCCCCTGGAAGACCTCTGCTACACGGCTAACACCGGCCGGCACGCTTTCCCGCACCGTTTCGCGGCCGTGTTCGCGACGCGGGCGGAACTCGTCGCCCAGCTCTCGCTGCCGCCCGAGGGCGGCGCTGCAGGCAGCGATGCCGGGGGGGTCGCCTTCCTGTTCACCGGCCAGGGCGCCCAGTATGCCGGCATGGCGCGCGAGCTCTACCGCATCGAGCCGGTCTTCCGGTCGACGCTCGACCTCTGCGCCGAGATCCTCGCCGAGGACCTGGATCGCCCGCTCCTGGACGTGATCCATCCCGCCGAGGGCGCGGCGACGCCGCTCGACGACACCGCCTATACGCAGCCGGCGCTGTTCGCCGTCGAATATGCGCTGGCGAAACTGTGGCAGTCGTTCGGCATCGCGCCGGCCGTGCTGATCGGCCACAGCGTCGGCGAATACGCCGCGGCCTGCGTCGCCGGCGTCTTCACCCTGGAGGAGGGGCTGCGGCTGATCGCAGCGCGCGGACGCCTGATGCAGGCTCTGCCGCGCGACGGATCGATGACGGCGGTGATGGCCGATGAGGCCACGGTGTCCGCCGCCCTCGCGCCCTTTGCGGATCGCGTGGCCGTCGCCGCGGTGAACGGCCCGCACAGCACCGTCATCTCGGGCGATGCCGGTACGGTGGCCGCACTGGCAGCGACGTTCCAGACCCAGGGCGTGCAGACCGTGCCGCTCAAGACCTCGCATGCGTTCCATTCGCCGCTGATGCGGCCGATCCTCGACGCCTTCCGCGCCGAGGCCGAGACGGTGCAGTTCCGCTTGCCCCGCATCCCGGTGGTCTCGAACGTCACCGGCCGCATCGAGACGGACCTGCTGGCGGATCCCGACTATTGGGTGCGGCACATCGTCGAGCCCGTCCGCTTCATGGCGGGCGTGCAGGCGGCCCAGGCTGTCGGCTGCGCGACCTTCGTCGAAGTGGGGCCGAAGCCCGTGCTCCTCGGCCTGATTCGCGGCGCGCGCGACGGTGCGGTGGACGGCCCGATCCTGCTGCCGTCGCTGCGCAGCGGCGTCGGCGAGAGCCGCCAGATGCTGGAGAGCGTCGCGAGCCTGTTCCGCGCCGGACACCCGGTTGCGTGGACGGCGCTGTACGACCCGGCGGCGCGCCGCCGGATCGACCTGCCGACCTATCCGTTCGAGCACAGGCGTTTCTGGCTGGAGCCGCCGCGCATGTCCGGCGCCGTCGCGGCGGAAGGGCCGATCCTGCACCCGCTCGTCCACCGCCGCATCCGCACGCCGGGCCTGCCGCAGATCGTTTTCGAAGCCGATCTCGACCCCGCGCGCCTGCCGCTGCTGGGCGAGCATCGGGTGTTCGGGCGGATCGTCGTCGCCGGCGCGGGCCATCTGTCGATGCTCCTCGCGGCGAGCGAATTGGCGTTCGGCGCGCGGCAATGCGTCCTGTCGGACATCGCCTTCGCCGAGGCCCTCGTGCTTCCCGACGACGGAGGCCGCCGCGTCCAGGTGCAGTTCCTCCCGGCGCCGGCAGGACAGGAGGTGCGTCTCGTCAGCTTCCCCGTCCAGGAGGAGACGGACGAGGACGGCGGCGGACACAAGCTGCACGTCACCGGTTTGCTGCGTGTCCTCGGTGAAGAGGAGCCTGCGCCGACGCGCGATGCCGATGCGGTGCGGCCCCGCTGCGGCGAGCGGATCGAGGGTGCCGCCGTCTATCGTCGGCTCGCCGACCGTCGCATCGACCTTGGCGCCGCCTTCTCGTGGCTCCGGACCGTGTGGACGGGCGACGGCGAGGCCCTGTTCGAGATCGAGCCGCCGATTGGCGTGGCGGTCGATCCCGCCTTCCAGCTCCACCCCGGCCTGATCGACTCGCTGCTCCAGCCGGCCCTCGCCGTGCTGGCGATGGGCGAGGGCGACGAGACGTACGTGCCCTTTGCGATGGAAACCTTCCGTTTCCGCCGCAGGGCGAACGCCTTTCCGCTCCAGGGGCATGCGCGCCGGCGGCTGGCCGACGGCGGCCGGGAGGTCGCGGACATCGCCGTCTACGATGCGGACGGTGCCTGCGTCGCCGAGGTGCGCGGCTTCGAGTTCCGGCGGGCCGATCCCGCCCTGCTGCTGAAGAGCGGCGGCCTCCGTGACGCCCTCTACGAGATCGTCTGGCGCGAGATCGAACCTGGCGCCGCAGCCACTCCCGCCTCCGAGGCGATCCCGTTGGGGGCGTTCATGGCGGACCGGGCGCGGCTGGCGGCCGGCATGGCGACGCTGCTGGAAGAGGTCAACGGCCCGCACTATCGCGAGCAGGCGGATGACCTGGAGACCCTCGGCCTCGGCTATATCGTGGCACTCCTGCGCGACGCCGATGCGTTGCCCGCTCCGGGTACGACACTGTCGACGGCGGAGATCTGCGACCGACTGGGAGCCGCGCCCCGCTTCCGGCCGTTCGTCGGCCGGATCCTGCAGGTGCTGGAACAGCACGGCCGCGTCTTCGCCACCGGCGACCGCTGGGAAGGGTGGGTCTGCCCCGAGCTGCCCGACGTCGCGGCGCAGACCGCGCGGATCCGCCGACGCCACGGCGAACGGGCGGCGGCGGAACTTGCGCTGCTGCAGCGCTGCGGCGACGCGCTGCCGGCGATCGTCCGCGGCGCCTCCGATCCGCTCGAAGCGCTCTTTCCCGGCGGCGATCTCGGTCCGGCGACCCGCCTCTACCGCGATTCCGCCGGCTTCCGCGCGCTCAACCTGCTGGTTGCGAACGCGGTCGCCGCGCTGGTCGCGACCATCCCGGCGCCCGCCAAGGTGCGGATCCTCGAAATCGGTGCGGGAACAGGCGCCACCAGCCACCACGTCCTGCCGCGCCTCGACCCGGCGCGCAGCGACTATTGCTTCACCGACGTCTCCAACCTGTTCCTCGCCCGGGCCCGCCAGTCGTTCCCCGACTATCCCTTCGTCGACTATCGCCTGCTCGACATCGAGCGCGATCCCGCCGCGCAGGGGATCGAGGGCGGCTATGACATCGTCATCGCGGCCAACGTGCTGCACGCCACGCGCGACATCGGCGAGACGCTCGCCAACGTCCGCAGGCTGCTCCGGCCGGGCGGACACCTGATACTCCTGGAGGTCAATGTTCCGACGGTGCCGGTCGACCTGACGTTCGGCCTGCTGGAGGGGTGGTGGCGGTTCGCCGATCACGGCCTCCGGCCTGACTACCCGCTGCTGTCGCGGCGGCAATGGCTGCAGCAATTGGCCGCGAGCGGCTTCGGCGAGGCGGCGGCCGCGGACGTGGAGGTGCCGACCCCCGGCGGGCTGCAGAGCGTCGTCGTCGCGCGCGCCGGCCAGGCCGTGGCGCCGTCCTCCGGCGCCTGGGCGATCCTCGCCGACCGCGGCGGCATGGGGGTCGCCCTTGCCGCAGCGCTCGAAGAGGCGGGCCAACCCTGCCGCCTGTTCAGCGCCACCGATCCCGGTACAGGGGCGGCGCGCGGCCCCTGGCGCGGCATCGTCCATCTCGCTGGGCTCGACGGTGCCGCCGACCCGGACCGGCCGCTCCAGGTGGGGTGCGGCCGCCTCGTGGCGACCGTTCAGGCGCTTCTGCGCGGCACGGCCTGTCCGATCCATATCGTCACCCGCGGCGCGCAGCAGGCGGGCGCGGAGCCGGTCGATCCGGTGCAGGCGGCGCTCTGGGGGCTCGGCCGGGTGCTGTTTCGCGAGCATCCCGAACTGGCCGGGGCGCTGGTCGACCTGGATCCGGCCGAAGCGCCGGAGCTGTCGGCCCGCCGGCTCGCGGATCGACTGCAGCGTGATACGGCCGAGCGGGAGGTTGCGCTGCGGTCCGAGGGAACCTGGGTGCCACGGCTGACCCCCGCCGCGCCGACCGTCCCGGCCGGCGCTGCCCCGATCCAATCCGACGGCACCTACCTGATCACCGGCGGACTGGGAGGACTCGGCCTGCGGCTGGCGCGGGCGCTGCTGGAGCGCGGTGCGCGGCATCTGGTGCTGGTCGGCCGCTCGGCGCCGGACGCGGCGGCGCGGGACGCCATCGCCGCCATGGCCGGCGCGCACGTCGACCTGCGGATCGAACAGGCCGACGTGACCGACGAGGCGGCCCTGCAGGGCCTGCTCGAACGGATCGCTGCACGCGCGCCGCTGCGCGGCGTCTTCCACCTCGCCGGGACCCTGCAGGAGACGGCGCTGCACCGCCTCACGGAGGAGGATCTCGACGAGGCCACGGCGGCTAAGGTCCTCGGCGCGCGGCATCTCGATCGGCTGACGCTCGGCCTGCCGCTCGACATGTTCGTGCTGTTCGCCTCGGCGGCCGGGCTCCTCGGCCTGCCGGGACAGGGCGCCTATGCGGCGTCGAACGCGTTTCTCGATGCGCTGGCTCGTTTGCGCCGCGCCGACGGCGAGCCCGCGCTGGCCATCGACTGGGGACGCTGGTCGGAGATCGGCATGGTGGCGGGGGATGCCGAGCGCCTGTCGCGCGAAGGCTTCGACCCGATCACGCCGGACGACGGGATGGCGATCCTCTTCGACCTGATCGCGACGGACCGCAGCCAGATCGCGGTACTGCCCGTCCGCTGGGAGCGCGTCCTGGCCGACGTGCAGCCGGTGCCGAGCCTGCTCGCCGACCTGCGCCGAGGTGCGGCACGGACCGCGGCCGCGGCACCGGTGGCGGAAGCCCGCCGCAACGTGGCGGCGGTCCTGCCGGCTGTGCCGACGGTCGCCGATATCCGCACCTATCTCGCGGTTCAGGTGCGCGAGCTTCTGGGTACGCCGGCCGATCCGGAGCCGGCGGCGCTGCTGACCGAACTGGGGCTGGATTCGATGATGAACATCGACCTGCGCAACCGGATCGCGCGCGACGTCGGCATCAACCTGCCGCTTGGCGCGCTCCTCGAAGCCAGTATCGAGCGGTTGGCCGTCGACCTGCAGGCGCGCCGAGGTGTCGCCGGCGCGGATGACACCGCGACGGACGGCGAGCTGGAAGAGGAAATCCTGCTGTGAGCGGGATGCGCGAGCTCATCCAGGAACTCGCCGGGCGCGGCGTGCGCCTCGGCGTCGAGCAGGGGCAGCTGCGCGTGCGGGCGCCGAAGGGCGTCGTCGACGATGCGCTGCGTACGCGTCTCGCGTCGCACAAGGCGGAGCTGATCGCGTGGCTCGAACGGGACGCCGCCGGCGAGGACCGGCTGCCCACGGTCGTGCCGGACCCAGCCCGCCGGCACGAGCCGTTCCCGCTGACAGACATCCAGCAGGCCTACTGGGTCGGCAGCAGCGGCGGCCTCGAGGATGGCGGCGGCTACCACTACTACCTGGAGTTCGACTGCGCCGACCTCGATCTCGTGCGCCTGAACGCCGCCTGGCAGGCGCTGATCGACCGGCACGAGATGCTCCGCGCCGTCGTCCTACCGGACGGGCGGCAGCAGATCCTAGCCGAAACGCCTTCCTACCGCTTCGCCGTCCACGAATTGGAAGGCCATGCCGATCCCGAGACGGCGGTGGCGGCGATCCGTGCGCGGCTCTCGCATATGGAGCGGCCGCTCGACCGCTGGCCACTCTTCCAGATCGAGGTGAGCCGGCTCGCCGGGGGCCGCCAGCGCCTGCATGTCAGCCTCGGCCTGATCGTGCTCGATAGCGGCAGCATGATGATCCTGTTCGACGAATGGCAGCGTCTCTACCGAACACCCGATCTCCGCCTGCCGCCGTTGCCGACCTCGTTCCGCGACTATGTGACCGCCGAGGCCAGACTCGCGGACACGCCGATCTACCGCCGCGCCGAGGGCTATTGGCGGCAACGCCTCGACTGGCTTCCGCCGGCGCCAGACCTGCCGACGGCGCGGGGCACGGGCAGCGGTCGTTTCGTTCGCCTCACCGGCGGCCTCGATGCGCCGGCCTGGGCTGCGTTGAAGCAGCGGGCCGGTCGATTCGGCGTCACGCCGTCCGCCGTGCTGCTGACGGCCTTCTCCGAGGTCGTCGCGACCTGGAGCGCCGACCCGCGCTTCACGCTCAACCTGACGCTGTTCAACCGCCTGCCGATGGGCGAGGGGATATCCGGCGTCGTCGGGGACTTCACCTCGGTGACGCTGCTGGCGGTCGACTTCGGCGCGCGGCGGGCCTTTGCCGAACACGCGGCGGCCGTAAACCGCCAGCTGCGCGACGACCTCGATCACCGTGCCTATTCGGGCGTCAGGGTCCTGCGCGAATGGGCGGGGCGGCTCGGCAGTACGGGCAGGCCGCTGGCGCCCGTCGTCTTCAGCAGCACCCTGGTGCTCGATACCAATCCCGATTTCAGCCTGCACCGGCTGTTCGGTGGGTCGCTCTGCCACGCCATCAGCCAGACGCCGCAATGCCACCTCGACCATCAGCTCATGGAGGACGAGGGGCAGCTGGTCTTCCACTGGGACGTGCTCGACGGCTTCTATCCCGACGGCATGGTCGATGCCATGTTCGCCGCCTACGGTGCACTGCTCGCCCGCCTCGCGGTGGACGAGACGGCCTTCACCGAGGTGCGCACCCTGGCTCTGCCCGCCGAGCAGGCGGCCCGCCGCGAAGCGGCGAACACGACCGCCGCCGCCGTTCCCGAGGACACGCTGGTCGACCTTTTCACCGCACAGACGCGCCGGCGGCCGGATGCACCCGCGGTCGTGGCGGGCGACGTCCGTCTCTCCTATGGCGAACTGGACCGCCGCGCCCGGCAGGTCGCGTCGCTGTTGCGCCGGCAAGGGGTCGCACGCGAGGAATGCGTCGCCGTCGTCATGGACAAGGGATGGGAGCAGGTCGTCGGCGTACTCGGCATCCTGATGGCCGGTGCCGCCTATCTTCCCGTCGACATCGCACAGCCCACGGCGCGTCGGGCGCATCTCCTGCAGGAGGGCGAAGTTCGCGTCGCGCTGACGCAGCCCGGGCACCGCGCGGCGCTGGAGGCCGATCATCCCGCCGTTCGCTGGATCGCGATCGAGCCACGCTCGGACGCCGTCGACCCGCCGCCTCCATCGCCGTCGTCGCCCGGCGACCTCGCCTACGTCCTCTACACATCGGGTTCGACCGGGCGACCCAAGGGCGTGATGGTCGAGCAGCGCAGCGTGGTGAACCGGATGACCGACGTCGTCCGGCGTTTCGGCCTCGGCCCCGGCGACAGGGCGATCGCCCTCACGGCGCTGCATCACGACCTGTCCGTGTTCGACATCTTCGGCATGCTCTGCTGTGCCGGGGGCACGCTGGTCTTCCCCGACGCGGCCGGACTTCGCGAGCCGGCGCACTGGCAGTCGCTGATGGCCCGCGAGGGCGTGACGGTCTGGAACACGGTGCCGGCCTTCATGGGCATGCTGGTCGACCATCTGGAGGCAAATCCCGGCACGCGGCTGCCGCTACGCTGGTGCATCCTCTCCGGCGATTTCATCCCCGTGCCGCTGCCCGACCGGATGCGTGCCGTGATGCCCGGACTGGAGGTGGTCGCGGCGGGCGGCCCGACCGAGACGACGGTCTGGGACATCTGCCATCCCCTCGGCAGCGTCGACACGTCCCGGCCCAGCATCCCCTATGGCCGCCCGATGACGAACGCGCGCTACCACATCCTGAAGGACAATCTCGACGCCTGCCCCGACTGGACGCCGGGCGAACTCTTCATCGGCGGCGTCGGGCTGGCGCGCGGCTACTGGCGCGACCCGGAGACGACGGCGGCGAAGTTCATTGAGCACCCGGTGACGGGCGAGCGTCTCTACCGCTCCGGCGACATGGGTCGGTGGCTGCCCGACGGCACCATCGAGATCCTGGCGCGACGCGACTTCCAGGTGAAGATCCAGGGCCAGCGGATCGAACTCAGCGAGATCGAAGCGGCGCTCGAAGGTCTGCCGCAGGTCGAACGCGCGGTGGTCACCCTCGGCGGCGAGGACGGCCGGCGCACCCTCGTGGCGCATGTCGTGCCGAGCGGCGGCGGCATCCCTGCGTCGCAGCCGGCCGCTGCCGCCGACGCGATGGAGTTCAAGCTGCGCCAGCCGGGCGTGCGCCGCCCCGCGCCCGGCGATCGGCTCCTGCCGCTCCCGTCCGCCGAGACGGATGCCGCAGGGATCATGGCGCGGCAGAGTCACCGGCGTTTCACCGGCGAGGCCGTGCCGGCGGAAGCGCTGTCCGTGCTGCTGGCAGGCCTTCGCCAGAACAGTGTCGACGGCGCGGCCCTGCCGAAATATGCCTACCCCTCGCCGGGCAGCCTCTATCCGGTGCAGGCCTACCTTCACGTCCGACCGGGCGGCGTGGCCGGGGTCGATGCCGGTTTCCACTATTATCACCCGCAGCAGCATGCGCTGGTCCGGGTCGGCGACGATGTGGGGGACCTCTATTCCGGGCCGAACGCCCCGCTGTTCGCGGCCTGTGCCTTCACCATCATGCTGGTCGGCAACCTGGATGCGGTCGAGCCGCTCTATCCCGGCGCGGGCCGCGACTTCTGCCTGATCGAGGCGGGGCATATCGGACAGCTGCTGATGCAGCGGGCGGCCGACGGCACCATCGGCCTCTGCGGCGTGGGCATGGGCGTCGACGAAGCACGCCTGCGTGCCGCCTGCGGCCTCGGCGACAGGCATCTGCTCGCCTACGCCATGGTCGGCGGCGGGATCGAGGCGGCCTGGAAGACGCGCTGGATGAGCCATGCGGCGCCTGCGGCCGCGGTGGCGTGGCACGAACCGCTCCGCCGGGCGCTGGCCGACGTGCTTCCTGCTCACATGGTGCCGTCAGTCTATGTCCGCCTGACCGAACTGCCGCTGACGGCGAACGGCAAGGTCGACCGCCGCCGGCTGGCCGAACCACCCGTGCAGGCGCCGGAAGCCAACGCGCCGCCGGCGACCGAGGCCGAGGCGAGGTTGGCCGCGCTGCTGGCCGAGATCCTGGGTGCCGGCCCGCTCGACGTGCAGACGCAGTTCTTCGAACTCGGCGCGAATTCGCTGACGCTCGTGCAGTTCCGCAACCGTATCCGGCAGGAATGGGGACGGACGGTGCCGATGGCCGACCTGTTCGCCCAGGGCACGATCCGTCGCCTGGCACACCTGATCGACGGCAGGCCGGATGCGGCAGTGACGAGCCTGCGCGAAGCGACGGCGGGCGCACGACGGCGGATCCTGGAGGCGGCGGGTACCGGATGATCAAGGCTGGCGCAGGACGCGCGATGCAACCGACCGCAGGCGACACGCGCAACTGGATTGCCGTCGTCGGCATGAGCGGGCGCTTTCCGGGCGCGCGCGACATCGACCAGTTCTGGGACAATCTGGTCCAGGGACGGGACTCCATATCGCGCCTGGAGCGGGCCGACCTCGTCCGTGCCGGGGTCGACGCCGGCCTGATCGACAGGCCGGATTACGTCCCCGCGTCGCCGGTGCTCGACGACATCGACCAGTTCGACGCGGCCTTTTTCGGCATCAGTCCCCGCGAGGCGAAGGAGCTGACGCCGGCGATGCGGCTCTTCCTGGAATGCTGCTGGGAGGCGTTCGAGGACGCCGGTCATGTGCCGGGAACGGCAGCCGGACCTGTCGGCGTCTTCGCCGGTGCCAACATGAGCAACTACTGGCGCCTGAAGGCCGGCACGCTGGAGCCGACGCTCGAGGAGATCCTCGGCAACGACAAGGACTATCTGGCAACCCACGTCGCCTACAAGCTCGACCTCAGGGGCCCTGCCGTCGGCGTGCAGACTGCCTGCTCGACGTCCCTCGTCGCCATCCACCTGGCGGCGCAGGCGCTGATCGGGAACCAGTGCGACATGGCGCTGGCCGGCGGCGCCGCGGTCCGCATCCCGCACGAGACCGGATATCTGCGCGAAGAGGGCAGCATCCTGTCGCCCGACGGCCGGTGCCGGCCATTCGACGCCGCCGAGAGCGGTCCCGTCTTCGGCAGCGGCGTCGGCGTCGTCCTGCTGAAGCGGTTCGACCGGGCACTCGCCGACGGAGATCGCATCCGCGCCGTGATCCGCGGCTCGGCGGTCAACAATGACGGTGCCGGCAAAGTCGGCTTCGCCGCCCCCAGCGTCGATGGTCAGGCCGCCGTGGTCGCATTGGCGCAGGCGCTGGCCGACACGCCGGCGCGGACGATCTCCTATGTCGAGGCGCACGGCACCGGTACCCGTCTGGGCGACCCGATCGAGATCGCCGCACTCGACCGCGCCTTCGGACTGGATACGCAGGACCGCGGCTTCTGCGCGATCGGCTCCGCCAAGGGCAATGTCGGGCATTTGGAGACGGCGGCCGGCGTCGCCGGATTTATCAAGACGGTGCTCGCCCTGGAGCATCGCGAGATACCGCTGAGCCTCCACTTCGAGCGCCCCAACTCCGAAATCGATTTCACGCGGACGCCGTTCTTCGTCAATACCGCCCGCCGGGCCTGGGCCGGCGATGCGCCGCGGCGCGCGGGCGTCAGTTCGTTCGGCATGGGCGGCACCAACGCGCATTTGGTGCTCGAGGAGGCACCGCCGCAGCCGCGCGCCGATGCGGAGGAACGCGCGCAGCTCATTGTCCTGTCGGCCCGGACGCCCTCGGCGCTGGCGCGCGCCGGCCGCAACCTGGCGGCGCATCTGCGCACGCACCCCGAGGAGCGGCTCGCCGACATCGCCTTCACGCTGGGCGCCGGCCGGGCGCGGTTCCGCTTCCGCCGCGCGCTGGTCGTCGGCTCGGTCCGCGAACTGGCCGAACGGCTGGCGCTGCCGATTTCTGCTGACGGTGCGGCCCGCGACCGGGGGCAACCTGCGGAGGCGACCCGAGCGGCCGCCGACCTGTCGGTCGATCTGGCGAACGCTGCGGGGGGTGCGGATGCCGCTTCCGCCCGGCAAGCCCTCCTCGAACGGCTCGCCGATCTCTGGCGCGCCGGTGCGGACATCGACTGGAAGACGGTCGTCGCGGACCCCGACGTCCGCCGGACACGCTTGCCGACCTATCCGTTCGAGCGCCAGCGCTTCTGGGTGGATGAGGGGACGCGGGCCGTCCGGTCCCAGGAGGCGCCCGCGGAACAGGAGGCTCCGAAGCCTGCACGGGCCCCGGCACCGGCGGTCGTCGATGCCGCAGGCATTCGGGACAGCCTGTGCGCGATCGTCGGCAAGGCGCTCCACCTGCCGCCGGCGCAGATCGACCCGCAACTGCCGTTCATGGAGTTCGGTGCCGACTCGCTGGTCCTCATCGAATCGGTCCAGGCGATCCAGCGGGCCTATGGCGTCCAGCTCGCCGTGCGCGACGTCTTCGAGACGCTGACCACCGTCGCGGCGTTGGCCGCGCACATCGAGGGCGAACTGCGCGCCGGCCGCGCGGCCGCGCCGCAGGCCGAAGCAGCGCCCATACGTGCGCCCGCCCTCGTCCCCCCGCCGGCGGCACCCGCCGCCCCCGCGCTGCCGGGCCGGATCGCGGCACCACGCTGGGGGATCGCCGACACGAAGGGCGAGACGCTCGATCCGCGCCAGCAGGGCCATCTCGACGCATTGATAGCGCGATACACGGCAAAGACCGCGGGATCCAAGCGGATCGCCGCGGAGAACCGCGCGACGCTCGCCGACGTGCGCGCGACGGCCGGCTTCAAGCTGTTCATCAAGGAGATGCTCTACCCGATCGTCGTCGAACGTAGCCGCGACGGCCATGTCGTCGACGTCGACGGCAACGACTATGTCGACGTGACGATGGGCTTCGGCGTGCATCTGTTCGGGCACAAGCCGGCCTTCCTGACGGCGGCCCTCGCCGACCAGTTGGAGCGCGACGTGCCGCTGGGCCCGGAGAACCGCGACAGCGGCGTCGTCGCGCGCCTGATGACCGAGATGGCCGGGGTCGAACGCGTCGCCTTCTTCAACACCGGCACCGAGGCGGTGATGACCGCGCTGCGCCTGGTGCGCGCCAGGTCGAAGCGCGACAGGATCGTGCTCTTCAAAGGCTCCTATCACGGCCATGCCGACCTGACCCTGGCGATTGGCCTGGGCAACGGGCAGGTGGCGCCGCTGTCGGGGGGCGTTCCGGCCGACACGCTGCGCCATCTCGTCATCCTCGACTATGGCGACCCGGAGGCGCTGCGGACGATCGAGGCCTTGGCGGACGACCTCGCCGCCGTGGTCGTCGAGCCGGTGCAAAGCCGCTATCCGGACCGCCAGCCGGCCGATTTCCTGCGCGAACTGCGGCGGATCACCGAACAGCGCGGCGTCGCGCTGATGTTCGACGAGATGATCACCGGGTTCCGCATCGGCCCGGGCGGCGCCCAGGCTTGGTTCGGCGTGCAGGCCGACATCGTCACCTACGGCAAGATCGTCGGCGGCGGCATGCCGGTGGGCGTGATCGGCGGCAAGGCCGTCTGGCTCGACTGTCTCGACGGCGGCCAGTGGCGCTACGGCGACGCCTCGTTCCCGGCCAGCGAGACGATCTTCTATGCCGGCACCTTCAACAAGAACCCGTGGACCATGGCGGCCGCGCGCGCGACCCTGGAGGAGATACGGCGCCTCGGTCCGGCGCTCTACACCCGGCTGAACCGTGCCACGGCTTATCTCGCCACCACGCTCAACGCCTTCTTCGCGGCCGAAGGCATCCCGATGGAGGTGGTGCACTTCGCCTCGCTGTTCCGCTTCGTGGCGCGCGGGCGCGTGGATCTGTTCTTCTTCCACATGATCGAGCGCGGCATCTATGTCTGGGAGGGCCGCAACTGCTTTCTGTCGCATGCGCACAGCGACGCCGACATCGAGGCGATCATCGATGCCGCGAAGGCGAGCGTCCTCGCCATGCGCGACGCCGGCCTCCTGGACGCGGTCGCGGTGGCGCGGCTGCGTCACCCGCTGACCGAGGCGCAGCGCCAGCTCCTGCTGCTGGGCGAGGTCGCCGAGGACGGGCTGCTCGCCTATAACATCCACCTGACGACGGCGGTATCCGGCGAGGTGGATGCGGATGCGCTCGAACTCGCGCTGAATGGCCTCGTCCGACGCCACGAGGCGCTGCGCACGATATTTCCGTCCGGCGCCGACCATCAGGAAGTGCTCCCCGCCCTCTGGCTGGCGCTGCACCGTCGCGATCTCGGCGGCGAACCCGACCCCGCGGCCGCCTTCGCCGCCTGGTTCGAGGCCGAGAACCACCACCGGTTCGATCTCGCAGAGGGGCCGCCCCTGCGCGCCCACCTGCTGCGCCTCGGCGCCGGCGATTTCCGGATCGTCCTGACAATCGCGCACATCGTCGGCGACGGCATCACGCTGAACATCCTGCTCGAGGAGCTGACCGCCCTTTACGGCCAGGAGCGGACCGGGCGGCTGGCCGCGCTGCCGCCGCCCGTGCCGTTCGGCGCGTACGCGGCCTGGCAGTCGGCGCAGATGGCAAGCGCGGCGTTCCGGTCGCACGAGCGCTACTGGCTCGAACGGCTCGTCGCGCCGCTGCCGCAACTGGATCTGCCGCTCGACCATCCCCGTCCCGCGGCCAAGCGCCACGCGGCTGCGGTGGCCGAGATCCGTCTGGACGCCGACGTCGGAACGCGGTTGCGGCGCTATGCGCGCGAGCGTCAGGCGACCGTCTTCGCCACCTGTCTCGCCGCCTTTCTCCTGCTGCTGCACCGGATCGGCGGCGAGGAGGAGCTGCTCGTCGGCGTCCCCACGGGTGGCAGGGGCATGGAGGGCGGCGACCGCGTGGTCGGCTACTGCACGCATTTGCTGCCGATCCGCAGCCGTCTCGCCGGCGAGCCGAGCTTCCGGGCGCATCTCGACAGGGTGAAGTCGACGCTGCTCGATGCGTTCGAGCATCAGGACTACCCGTTCGCGGCGCTGCTGACGAAGCTCGACCTGCCGCGCGACCCCAGCCGCCCGCCGCTCCTGTCGGCGACCTTCAACATGGACCGGCCGCCCCCGGTGCCGAGCCTCGGCGGCGCGGCCATGACGATGCTGCCGCCGCCCGTCCGCTTCGCCAGCTACGAACTCGCCTTCAACGTTACCGACCTCGGCGGCGAACTCGTGCTGGAGTGCCGCTACCACACGTCGCTCTTCGCGCCGGAGCGGATGGACCTCATGCTTCGCCAGTACGAGGCGCTGCTCCGGCAGGTCGCCGACGGCGGCGACCCGTGCGTCTTCGACTTCGACCTCGGCGATGTACCGGGTGGGCCGGCACTGCCCGACCCGTCGCTCGCCTTGCCGCAGCCCGCCTACGCGCTGCCCGTCGACCTGATGCTGCGCCATGCCGACGCCGCGCCCGAGCGGCCGGCGATCGTCGACGGCGCCGGCACCCTGTCGTACGGCGATCTCGCCCGGCAGTCGCAGGCGTTCGCCCGCCTGCTGGTCGCGCGCGGCGCTGCACCCGGCGACCGCGTGGCGGTGGCGGGACCGCGCGATGCGCGCCTGGTGGCGGCGTTCTGCGGCATCTGGCGTGCCGGTGCAGCCTTCGTCGCGCTCGACCCGAACCTTCCCGCGGCGCGGCGCAGCGCCATCGTCGCGCTCAGCGGTGCGCGTTTCCTGCTGGACCTGGGTGAGGCGCCGGCAGAGCCGGTCGCGGACGGGGTGACCGTCCTGCGCGTCGGCCGGCTCGGCGACCTCCCGGCGGGCGACGAAACCGTGCCGCTGCCCGCCGTCTCGCCCGAGGATGCGGCCTGCGTGTTCTTCACCTCCGGCACGACCGGCGTGCCGAAAGGCATCGTGACCCTGCACAAGGGCATCGCGCATTTCGTCGCCTGGCAGCGCGACCGGTTCGGCATCGGCGCCGACGACCGGGTGGCGCAACTGACGGGCGTCGCGTTCGACGCCGTGCTGCGCGACATCTTCCTGCCGCTGTCGGCCGGCGGGACGCTGCACATCCCGACGGCGGAGGTCATCGACGAGGCCGAGCGGCTGATCGACTGGATCTGCCGCGAACGCGTCACCGTCCTGCACACCGTGCCGTCCCGAGCCGCGAGCTGGCTGGCGGCGGCGACCCGCCGGAGCGACTGTTCCCTGCGCCACGTCTTCTTCTCGGGCGAGCCGCTCACCCCCGGCCTCGTCGATCGCTGGCGCGCGGTGTTCGGCGAGGCGGCGCTGCTCGTGAACCTCTACGGCAGCACCGAGACGACGATGACGAAATGCTATCGCGTCGTGGCGCGGGACGACGTGGCGGGGGAGCCGCTGGGTGCCGTGCTGCCGATGAGCGACACCCAGGCCCTGGTCATGCGCGGCGACTGGCGCTGCGGCGTCGGCGAGCCCGGCGAGATCGTCATCCGCACGCCGTTTCGGACCGCCGGCTACGTCGACGGTGGCAAATCGGCGGCCTTCGCCGCGAACCCCTATCTGCCCGGCGACCTGCTCTATCGCAGCGGCGACCGTGGCCGCTATCGCCCCGACGGGTCGGTCGAGGTGGAAGGCCGCCTCGACGATCAGGTGAAAATCCGCGGCGTCCGCGTCCAGCCGGCCGAGGTGAAGGTGGTCATCGATGCCCACCCGGCGGTCGTCAGCAGCGCGGTCGTCGCCCGCACCGTGAGCGGGGATCAGGAACTGATCGCCTATGTCGTCGCCGCGGGACACGCGATGCCCGACGCGAGCGACCTGCCCGAACGGCTCCGGCAGCATCTCGTGGAAAACCTGCCGCTCGGCTTGGTGCCGCGCGCGATCGTCGTGCTCCCCCGTCTGCCGCTGCTGCCGACGGGCAAGGTCGACAGGGCCGCACTTCCCGAACCCGAGGCGGCAGCGGCCTGCGCGCCGGTGCCGCCGCGCGACGGCACGGATGCCCTGCTGCTCGCGGCCTGGGCGGACGTGCTGCCGGTGGCGCCGCGGGGCGTGCGCGACAATTTCTTCGAACTGGGCGGCAACTCGCTCAGTGCGACGCGCATCGTCTCGCGCGTCCGAAGCGAGACCGGGGTGGAACTGCCGCTCAAGGCCCTGTTCGAGTGCCCGACCGTCGAGACTCTCGCCGACCGTGTCGCCCTGCTGCGCATGGCTGCGGCGATGCTGGAGCCGGCCCCTGCCGACGAACGGGCGAATGCCGACGACTGGGCGCTGGCGGAAACCCTATGAGGACGATCGACCAGCTCGTCGCCGCCCTGAACGGCGCCGGCGTGCGCTTCCGCCTGGAGGACGGCACGCTGCGCTATCTCGGCCCGCCGGACCTTCCGGCGGCGTTGCGCGCCGAGATGGTGGCGCGCAAGGACGAGATCCGCGCGCTGCTCGCGGGCGTTCCGGCCGAGGCCGAGCCTGCCATCCGCCCGGTGCCGCGCACCGGCCCGCTGCCGCTCTCGTTCGCACAGCAGCGCCTGTGGTTTCTCGACCAGTGGCAGCCGGGCAATCCGATCTACAACGAGCCCGCCGCCGTACGGATCGAAGGTGCGCTCGACGAGGCGGTCCTTTCCGGCGCGCTGCGCGAGATCGTCCGCCGCCATGAAATCTTCCGCACCGTGTACGAGGCCATCGATGGCGAGCCGCGGCAGGTGGTCCGGGAGGACTGGCGTCTCGAACTCCAGCTCGTCGACCTTTGCGGCCAGGGCCGGGAAGACCGGGACGCCGCCCTGGTCGCCGAGGCACGCCGCCCGTTCGATCTGAGCCGCGACATCATGCTGCGTGCCGTCCTGTTCCGGACGGGCGACGACGAGCATCTGCTCTCGCTGGTGATGCACCACATCGCCTGCGACGGCTGGTCGGCCGGCGTACTCGTGCGCGAGCTGGTGGCGCTCTACACGGCCTTCCGCGAGAAGCGTTCGTCGCCGCTGCCGCCGCTGCCGATCCAGTATGCCGACTTCGCCTCCTGGCAGCGTGCGCCGGAGCAGGCGTCGAGACTGGCGCGGGACCTCGATTTCTGGCGCGATCACCTTTCCGGGGCGCCGACGCGCACGGACCTGCCGACCGACTTTCCGCGTCCGGCCCACGAAACCTTCAACGGCGCCCGCCACGACTTTCGGATCGACCCCGAGACGACCGCGCAGGCGGGCGCGCTCGCACGCCGGCACGGCGCATCGCTGTTCATGGTGCTGCGCGCCGCGTTCGACGTCCTGATGTACCGCTACAGCGGACAGTCCGACATCGTCGTCGGCACCGCCATCGCCAATCGGGACCGCGCCGAACTGGAGCCGCTGGCCGGCTTTTTCGTGAACACGCTGGCGCTGCGGAGCGACCTGTCGGGGGAGCCGTCCTTCGCGGTGCTCGTCGAGCGCGTCAAGGCCGCGGCCCAGGCGGCCTATGCGCACCAGTCCCTGCCGTTCGAGCGGCTGGTGGAGGTGCTGTCGCCGCAGCGCGATTTGAGCCACGCGCCGCTCTTCCAGGTGATGTTCACGCTCCAGAACGCGCCGGAGACGGTGCTGGAACTGCCGGGGCTGCGCATCGCCGCGGTGGATGTCCCGCGCGACACCGCGAAGTTCGATCTCATCCTGTTCATGCGCGAGCGCGACGGCGGGCTGGCCGGAACGTGGGAGTACAACACCGACCTCTTCCTGCCGGCGACCGTCGCCCGCATGGCGCGGCACTTCGCGAACCTGCTGAAGGCCGCCCTCGCGTCTCCCGATACAGCAATCGGCCGCCTCGCCATGCTCAATGACGCCGAGCGCCGGCATCTCGTCGAGGGGTGGAACGGTACGGCGATGAACTATCCGCGCGACGCTTCCATTCCCGCACTGTTCGCGCGCCGCGCCGCGGCGGCGCCGGATGCGCCGGCGGTCGAAGGTCCGGACGGCCGCCTCGACTATCGCGACCTCGACCGGGCGTCGAATCGTCTGGCGCATCGGCTGCTCGCGGCCGGCGTCTCCGTGGGCGAGCCGGTGGGGCTGGCGCTCGACCGGTCCGCGGCGTTCGTCGCAGGCGCGCTCGGCATCCTCAAGGCCGGGGCGGCCTATCTGCCGCTCGATCCAACCTATCCGCGCGAGCGGCGCGACTTCATGGTGGCCGACGCGGGCTTGCGGCTGCTGGTCACCGATGCCGCCGGGGCGAAGGCCTTCGCCTCTTTCGCCGGCACCATCGTGCGGCTCGACGATCCGGACGGGTCGCTCGCCGCGCAGCCGGCGCACGATCCCGACGTCGCCGTCCATGCCGTGTCGCCGGCCTACGTCATGTACACGTCCGGGTCGACCGGTTGGCCGAAAGGGGTGGTGGTGCCGCACCGGGCGGTGGTTCGTCTCGTCTCCGACACCGACTATGTCGACTTTCCGGCGATGCGCAGGATCGCCCACGCATCCAACGTCGCCTTCGACGCGGCGACCTTCGAGATCTGGGGCGCGCTGCTCCATGGCGCCGAGATCGTCGTGATCGCCAAGGACACGCTGCTCTCGCCGGAAGCGCTCGCGCGCGACCTGCGCGAGAAGCGGGTCGACGCGATGTTCCTGACGCCTGCGGTCTTCCGGCAGGTCGCCGCCGCACGTCCGGACGCCTTCGCCGGATTGAGCCATCTGCTCGTCGGCGGCGATGCCATGCCGGTCGACGCGGCACGCCGGGTTCTGCTGTCCGGCGCGGCGCCGCGTGCGATGGCCAATGTCTACGGCCCGACCGAAACCGTGACCTTCGCCTGCTGGCATCCGGTGGCGTCTGTGCCGCAGGGGGCCGTGGCTGTGCCGATCGGCCGGCCGATCGCCAACACGACCCTGCATGTCCTCGACGCCGCGATGCAGCCGGTGCCGGTCGGCGTCTACGGCGAACTCCATATCGGCGGCGACGCCGTCGCGCTGGGCTACCTCAACCGTCCGGAACTGACGGCCGAGCGTTTCGTCGGCAATCCGTTCGGCGAAGGCCGCCTCTACCGCACCGGCGACCGCGTACGGCGCCTGCCCGACGGCAACATCGTCTTCGGCGGCCGGTACGATCAGCAAATCAAGCTCCGCGGCTACCGTGTGGAACCGGGCGAGATCGAGACGGTCCTGCGCAGCCATCCGCGTGTCCGGGACGCGATCGTCCTGCCGCGCGACGCGGCCGCTGGCGATCCGCGCCTCGTCGCCTACGTCGTCGCGGCGGAAGCCGACGCCGCCGCGCGCACCGATCAGGTCGCGCAGTGGCAAGCGCTGTTCGACACGACCTATCGCGGCGAGGTCGCGACCCGCACTGCGGCCCCGGTGGAACAGGGCGATCCGGCGCGGAACTTCACCGGCTGGGAGAGCAGCTACACCGGCGAACCCATCCCGCTGACCGAGATGGAGGAGTGGCTGGAGCGCACGCTCGACGAGATCGAGGCGCTGCGGCCGCGCCGGATCCTGGAGATCGGTTGCGGCACGGGGCTGCTGCTGGCGCGGCTGGCGCCGGGGCGGGACACGTACCACGCAACCGATTTCTCCCAGGGCGCGCTCGACGGTATCGAGGCGCTGCGACGGCTCAGGCCCGACCTCGACCATGTCGTCCTCGCCCGTGCGTCGGCCGACGAGGCGCCACCGGCCGTTGCCGGCGGCTACGACCTGATCGTCCTCAATTCCGTCGTGCAGTATTTCCCGAGCATCGCCTATCTCGGCCGTGTGCTCACCCTGGCCGCTGAACGGCTGGCACCGGGCGGCCGGATCTATGTGGGCGACGTCCGGAATCTCGATCTGCAGGAGGCGTTTCACGCATCGGTCGAAGGACGCCGTGCGGCAGGCCGCGGCACCATCGGCGAACTGCGCCGTCGGATCCGCGAGGCGGTGACGGACGAGGAGGAACTGCTCGTCGCACCGGACTTCTTCCGGGACATCGCGCGTTTCGTGCCCGGTCTCTCCTGCGAAAGGGTCTCTCCGAAGCGCGGCATCCATCGCAACGAACTGACGCGGTTCCGCTATCAAGCGGTGCTGCGCCGAGCCGATGCGTCGCGCTCGGCCGATGAGGTGCTGCCGGAGTGGCTCTCATGGCGGGATATCCCGGAGGGTCTTCACGGTGTGGCGCGCCTGCTGGACCATGCCCGGCCTGCGGTTCTGGCGATCGCGGCCATCCCGAACGCGCGCCTCGGATACGAGAACGCCCTGCTGGCGGCGCTCGGTGCCGCCTCGGATCCGGACGCGATCGTCGCACTCGACGAGGGCGACGACACAGGCGCTGATCCCGAGGCGCTGCATGGGCTCGCCCACCGCTTCGGCTATGGCGTTGCCGTCACCTTCTCCGATATCGCCGAAGCCGGGGCCTTCGACGCGGTGTTCCAGCGGGAGACACCCGCGGCCGTGGCCTGGAGCGGCAGGCCGCGCGGGCGCGCGGGCACGCTGCCCGACATCGACACCTACGCGAACGACCCGCTCCTCGGCAGGCAGAGCCGCCAACTCACGCCGGAACTCCGCGCCTTCATGCAGGAGCGCCTTCCGGACTACATGCTGCCGGCGGCCTATGTCTTCCTCGCCCGTTGGCCGATCAGCCCGAACGGCAAGGTCGACCGCAAGGCGCTCCCGGATCCCAATTGGCAGCGATCGGCCGCCAGTCGCTTCGTGGCGCCAGCGCCCGGGATCGAGCGCCGCATCGCTGAGATCTGGCAGGCCGTTCTCGGGCTCGACCGTATCGGTGCCACGGAGAATTTCTTCGAGATCGGCGGACACTCGCTGCTCGCGACGCAGATCGTCTCCCGCCTGCGTGCGGCGTTCGGCCTAGAGGTCGGGCTGCGGGCCTTCTTCGAGAACCCGACCATTGCCGAACAGTCCCGGTATCTCGATCGGGCCGGTGTCGGCGCTGCGTCGGCCCCGCAGGACCCTGTCCGGGACACGATGCAGGAGGAATTCGTGATCTGACGGTCGCCGTCCACCCGCCACCGCCTAGTCCATCCCGCCGGGACGCGTTGCAGCAATGAACCATCAGGACACCAAGGCCTTCGTCGAGACCCTGCGCAATGCGGGCGTCACGCTGGCGGCGGACGGCGAGCGGCTGCGGCTGCGGGCGGACCCGGGCGTCCTGACGCCATCGCTCCGCGAACACCTGGCGGCGCGCAAGGCGGAAATCCTGGCGCACCTGCTCGAGGAGGCGTCTGAAGACGGTGCGCTGCGGCCTATGCCGCGTCCCGAGCGGATCCCGCTGTCCTTCGCGCAGCAGCGGCTCTGGTTCCTGGACCAGCTCGTCGGGCCGGGTCCGACGTACAACATCTCCAGTGCGCTGCGTCTCGACGGGCCGCTCGACCGCACCGCGCTGCAGGCGGCGTTGGACGGCATCCTCGCCCGTCACGAGGTGCTGCGCACCACCTTCGACACCCGGGACGGCGAGGCGTTCCAGCGCATCGCGCCGCCGGCCCGCATCGACATTGCGGAAAGCGACCTGTCGGCGCTGCCGGAAGCGGAGAAGGCGGCGGCGTGCGGGCGGGCCATCGCCGCCGCCGTGTCGGCGACGTTCGACCTGCGTCGCGATCTCATGCTGCGTGCCACGCTGATCCGGCTGGCGCCCGAGCGTGTCGTGCTGGTGCTGCTTGTCCACCACATCGCCGCGGACGGATGGTCGATCGGCGTTCTGATCGACGAACTGACGGCGGGCTATGCGGCGCATCTGGAAGGCCGTGCCCCGCGGCTGGCGCCGTTGCCTATCCAGTATGCCGACTTCGCGATCTGGCAGCGTGCCCATGCCGACGGCCCCGTTCTCGCGGCGCAGCTCGACTTCTGGCGCCGGACGCTGGCCGGAGCCCCGCCGCTGCTCGACCTGCCGGCGGATCGCCCGCGTCCCCCCGTCGAGAGCTTCCGCGGCGCCCATGCACGCTACCGGCTCTCCGCCGCGCTGACCGCGGATCTGAAGGCGCTCGCCCTGCGCCTGGGTACGACGCTGTACGCAGTCCTGCTCGGCGGCTTCTACGCGATGCTGTACCGCTACACGGGCCAGGAGGACCTGGTCGTCGGTACGCCCATCGCCAACCGGAATCGCCGCGAACTGGAGCCGTTGGTCGGCTTCTTCGTCAACACGCTCGCCTTGCGCGCCACGGTCGCCGCCGACCTCCCGTTCGAGAGCCTGGTCCGGCAGGTCGCACTGACGACGCGCGAGGCCTTCGACCACCAGGACCTGCCGTTCGAACGACTGGTGGAGGAACTGGCGCCGGAACGGGACATGAGCCACGCCCCGCTGTTCCAGACGGCCTTCGCCCTGCAGAACGCGCCTCGGCCGCCGCTGCGACTCGCCGGGCTGGCGATCGAGCCGATCGATCTCGACAATAAGACGTCCAAGTTCGACATCTTCCTCTCGATGCACGAGGAGGCGGGCGAACTGGCGGCGGTGTGGGAATACGCCACCGACCTGTTCGACGCGGCCACCATCGAACGCTTCGCCGTCCATCTGCGCACCCTGCTGGAGGGGGCCTGCGCCGATCCCGAGCTGCCGATCGGCCGTTTGCCGATGCTGAGCGCCGCCGAGCGCCGACGGCAGCTGGAGGAGTGGAACCGCCCGGTCGCACCGGCCGCCGCCATCGAGGTGTTCCCGCAGCGGTTCCTGCGCCTTGCCGCCGCTAACCCCAACCGGCCCGCCCTCCGGCTGTCCGGGGTGGAGATGAGCTATGGCGACCTCGCCGTGCGGTCGGGCCGGCTGGCCGCGCGGCTGGCGGCGATGGGCGTCGAGCCCGGCGCACTGGTCGGCGTCTGTCTGGATCGCGGGTTCGACTGCTGGATCGCGATCCTCGCCGTTCTGCGCGCGGGCGCTGCCTACGCGCCCCTCGACCCCGCCTATCCCGCCGACCGCCTGGCGCACATCGTGGCGGATTCCGGCATGGCTCTTGTCCTGACGCGGACGGCGCTGCGCGAGCGGCTGCCGGAAGGCGCCTGCCCGACCCTCTGCCTCGACCTTCCGGACGCGGTGGCATATCCGGCATCGGCGCCACAGGTCGCGCTGTCGCCCGGCAGCGCAGCCTATGTCATCTACACGTCGGGCTCGACCGGCCGTCCGAAGGGCACGATCCTGACCCATGCCGGCCTCGGCAACCTGGCTGCCGCGGTCGCCGCGCGCTTCTCGCCGGGTGAGGGCGACCGCATCCTGCAGTTCTCGTCGCTCAGCTTCGACGCGTCGACCTGGGAGATGGTGATGGCGCTCGGCTCGGGCGCCTGCCTCGTGCTCGCCGAACAGGAGCGACTGCTTCCCGACGACGCGTTCGCGGGGTTCCTGCGGCGCGAACGTGTGACGCATGCGACGCTGCCCCCGTCCTTCCTCGCGGCCCTGCCCGAAGCCGCACTGCCCGACCTGCGCGAACTGATCGTCGCCGGCGAGGCGGTGCCGCTGCCGCTGGTCCGCCGCTGGGCGCCCGGCCGTCGCTTCACCAATGCCTACGGCCCGACGGAGAATACCGTCTGCGCCACCGCCGGGCTCTGCACGCCGGAGGAGGACATCGTCACGGTCGGCACCCCGATCGACAACGTCACCGCCTATATCCTGCGCGACGGCGACCTGCTGCCGGCCGGTGCGCCGGGTGAGCTGGCCCTGGGCGGTCTGGGTGTGGCGGCCGGCTATCTCGGACGCCCCGATCTGACCGAGCGGCACTTCGTCCCCAATCCCTTCGGCCCGGGCCGCCTCTACCGCACGGGCGACCTCGTCCGCTATCGTCCGGACGGCCGCATCGCGTTTCTCGGCCGCATCGACCACCAGACCAAGCTGCGCGGCTTCCGTATCGAGCCGGGCGAGATCGAGGCGACGCTGCGCGGCGATGCGCGGGTCCAGGACGCCTTGGTGATGGTGCGCGAGGACGTCCCCGGCGAGCGGCGCCTCGTCGCCTATGTGCAGCCGCGGCCGGCCGAGGAAGACGGCGAGGCGGAGCGCTGCGGCGAATGGCGGTCGCTGTTCGGCACCGTTTACGGCGCGCCGGCCGGCGAGGATGCCGCCTTCAACATCGCCGGCTGGAACAGCGCCTATGACGGCCGGCCGCTGCCGGCGGAGAAGATGCGTGTCTGGCTCGACCATACGGTGGACGAGATCCTGGCCCTGGCACCGCGGCGGGTGCTCGAGATCGGCAGCGGCAGCGGCCTGATCCTGGCGCGGGTGGCGCCGCACTGCGCCGCCTATCACGGCACCGACATCGCCGACGGCGCCCTGCAGCACATCGAGGCGCTGAAGCGCGATCTGCCGGGCCTCGCCCACGTGACGACCAGCCGCCAAGCTGCCGACGACTTCTCGGGCCTGCAGCCGGGCGCCTTTGACCTCGTCATCCTGAACTCGGTGGTTCAGTACTTCCCGGGCGTCGCCTACCTGCGCCGCGTTGTGGACGGTGCGGCGGCGCTGCTGGCGCCGGGCGGTGCCGTGTTCGTCGGCGACGTGCGCAGCCACGCGCTGATGGAGGCGATGCACGCATCCGTCGCGTTCCACCGTGCCGCGGACGAGACGGCGCGGCCGGCTCTGCGCGAGCGGATCCGCCGCCAGATCGCGGACGAGGAGGAGCTGCACGTCGATCCCGCCTTCTTCCACAGGATTTGCTCAGAGCATGCCGCCCTGGATCATGCCGAGATCCGCCTGAAGCGCGGCACGTTGCGCGACGAACTCAACGCCTTCCGCTATCAGGCGGTGCTGCGCAGCACGCCGCCCGGCCCGCCGCCGGGGCGGAGCCTCGACTGGCACCGTGACGGCGTGACCATCCCCTCGCTGCTGCGCCTGCTCGCCGACGACGCCGATCTCGCCGTCACCCGCATCCCGAACGCTCGGCTCGCGGCCGAGGCCGACATGCTCGCCTGGCTGCGCGAAGCCGGTGAGGACACCGTATCCGCTTGGCGACGGCGACCGCGCAGCGATGCCGGCGTCCAGCCTGAGGCGCTGCACCGGCTCGCCGCAGCGGCGGGGCGGTACCTCGCGCTCACATGGTCGACGGACGGCGGTCCGCTCACCATGGACGCCGTCTTCCATCGCGATGCCGCGGCACCGTCGCTTCCGGCGCCGACGCGGCGCGGGCCGCTGGCCAACGATCCCCTGTTCGGCAGGTCGACCCGTAGCCTCGTCGGCGATCTGCGCGCCACGCTTCGCGCCGCGCTGCCGGAATTCATGATGCCGGGGGCGTTCGTCGTGCTGCCGGCGTTCCCGGTCACGCCGAACGGCAAGATCGACCGGACGGCACTGCCGCCACCGGATGGCAACGCCGCGTCCGACACGGCCTTCGTGCCGCCGAGCGGCCGGGCGGAGGAGATCCTGGCCGGCATCTGGCGCGACCTGCTGCGCCTCGACCGTGTCGGCGCGGACGACAATTTCTTCGCGATCGGCGGCGATTCCATCGTCTCGATTCAGGTCGTCGCGCGGGCGCGGCAGGCGGGGCTGCATCTCGACGCCCGCGACCTGTTTCAGCACCAGACCATCGCCGAACTGGCGCGAGCGGCGCGCACCGAAGGCGCCGCCGCCGCCGAGCAGGGGCCAGTGGTCGGCCCCGCGCCGCTGACCCCGATCCAAGCATGGTTCTTCGCGACCGTCGCCCCCGACCGCCATCACTTCAACCAGTCGCTGCTGGTCGCATTGCGCCCGGATGTCGAGCGGGGCCATTGCCTGGGCGCGCTGGCTGCGCTGATCGACCATCACGATGCGCTGCGATCACGGTTCGTGCATGACGCCGCCGGCTGGCGGCAGGCGTTCCTGCAGCCGGCCGGGACCGACACGGCCGCCGCGGCCCTGTCCTGGATCGTCCTCGACCCCACGGAGGCGCCAGATCGCATCGAGGCGGAATGCGCGCGGCTGCAGGCCGACCTGGATCCGGTCGCGGGGCGGCTCATGCGGGTGGCCGTGTTCGACCGGGGCCCCGACCATCCGAAGCTGCTGTTCTGGACGATCCATCATCTGGCCGTCGACGCGGTCTCGTGGCGGATCCTGCGCGAGGACTTCACCGCCGCCTACGCCGCGCTGGCCGCAGGAGGGGCACCGTCGCTGCCGCCGAAGACCACCTCGTTCAAGGCGTGGGCGGAAGCGCTGCCCGGCCTGGCCGTCGCGGCGGAAACCGAGGCGGCGCATTGGCGGCACGTCCTGGCCGGACCGGCTTCGCTGCCGCGCGACCGCGACGCCGGTGCGGACACGAACACCGTCGCGTCCGCGGCGGTGGTGGAATGCCGCCTGCCGCCGGCGGCGAGCCGCGCCTTCGCCGGCCGCGCCCAGGGCGCCTACCGGACCCAGGCCAACGACCTCCTGCTGGCGGCACTGATCGAGACGCTGGCGGCCTGGACGGGCGGCGCCGAACTTCGGCTCGACCTGGAAGGTCACGGGCGCGATGCGGCGGGTGAGGGCGTCGATCTCTCGCGGACCGTCGGCTGGTTCACGACCCTCTTCCCCATTCGCCTGTCGGCCGATGCGGCCGAGCCGGGCGCGCTGATCCGGTCGGTAAAGGAGCAGTTGCGGAGCATACCGGGGCAGGGGGCCGGCTACGGTCTGCTGCGCTGGCTGAAGCAGGTGCCGGACCTCGCCGCGGCGCCGCCGGCCGAACTCTGCTTCAACTATCTCGGCCGCTTCGACAGCGGCGGCGGCGACGCGCTGGTCGTCGGCCTGCCGGACATGGCGACCGGCCCGATTCATGCGCCGACGCAGCGCCGTCCCTACGTCCTTCAGGTCAACGCCTCTCTCGTGGACGGGGTGCTGCGCTTTCGCTGGCACTACAGCCGCAGCCTGCACGAGGAGGCGACGATCCGCCGGCTGGCGGACGATTTCGCGCAGCGCCTGCGGGCCCTGATCGATCATTGCCTGACGGTCGAGACGCCGGTGTCAACGCCGAGCGATTTTCCCGCGGCGACGCTGACCATGGCCGAACTCGACCGTCTCGACCTGGGGCCGGATGTGGTCGACGTCTACGATGCGGCACCGCTCCAGGAAGGCATGCTGTTCGAGAGCCTCGCGGCACCGACGTCCGGCGCGTACATGGAGCAGATCGGGCTCGACCTGACCGGCTCACTCGACCCGCAGGCCCTGCGCACCGCGTGGCGCCAGATCGTGGCGCGCCACGCGATCCTGCGCACCGGCTTCCGCTGGGAGGGCCAGAGCCGTTGCCGCCAGGTCGTCCACCGGGTCGCCGAACCGCCGTTTGAGGAGGTCGACTGGCGCGACGCTGTGCCTGCCGTCCAGGATGGCCGTTGGGCGGCCCTGCGCGAGGCCGACCGGCGCGCGGGTTTCGACCTCGACCGCCCGCCGCTCATCCGCTTCACCCTCGCGAGGCTCGGGGAGGATCGCTGGCGGCTGCTGTGGTCCAGCCATCACATCCTGATGGACGGCTGGTCCCTGCCGATCCTGTTCGGTGAGTTGCGCACCGCCTATGCGGCCGCCGTCGCCGGCAGCCCCCCGGCGCTGCTGCCGCCGCCTCCCTATCGCGACTTCATCCTGTGGCGCCGCCGGCGCGACGAAGCCGCCGCCGAACGCTATTGGCGCACCGCGTTGGAGGGCTTCGACAACCCCACGCTGCTGGCGCGCGCCGAGAGCCTCGGATCGGAGGCACGCACCTGTGCGACGCATCGTTTCCGCCTCGATGCCACGGCGAGCGACGCCCTGGACGGTGCCGCGCGCGCACACCGACTCACCCTCGGTGTCCTGCTGCAGGGCGCATGGGCGCTGCTGCTCGCCCACGAGACCGGTACGACCGACGTGGTGCACGGGATGACCGTCTCCGGCCGCCCGCCGGAGGTGCCGGGCGTCGAACGGATGGTCGGCCTCTTCATCAACACGTTGCCGGTCCGCACGCGCCTCGCCTGGGAGCGACCGCTGCATGCCTGGCTGGCGGACCTGCACCGCGAGGCCGCGGAGCGCGACGAGCACGGCTTCGTGTCACTGCGCGACATCCAGTCCTGGAGCGATGTTCCGCGCGGCACGCCGCTCTTCGACACGCTGCTGGTCTTCGAGAATTTCCCGTTCGACCCGGCTCTCCAGCGCGCCGCCCTGCATGACGAGGTCGCGATCGCCGGCTTCCAGGCATCCGGCGAGACGAGCCTGCCGCTGGCGGTCGTCGCGAGCCTGTCCGACGGCTGTCTGTCGGTGCGCCTCACCTACGATACCGCGCGCTTCGACGCCGATCGCATCGAGCGCCTCGCGCGACGGTTCGAAACGCTGCTGCGCGGGTTGGCCGACGATCTGGAGCGACCGGTGACGGCGGTCGCGCCCTTCGATGCGGACGAGCGTAGCCGTCTCCTGGCGGCGGCGGCCGGTCCGCACCGCCTTTGGGATGGCCCGGCGACGGTGCAGGCGCTGTTCGACGCCCATGCCGAACGCGATCCGCACGCGGTCGCCGCGTCTGGGGCCGGCCCCGACGTCACCTATGGCGCGCTGGCGGGGATGGCGGCGGGCCTCGCGTCCGCCCTCGCCCAGGCGGGGCACCGGCCCGGCCGGCCGGTCGGTCTGCTGCTCGACCGTAGTGCCGCCTTCGTCGCCGGTGTGCTCGGCGCGTGGGGCGCCGGGTCGCCCTTCGTGCCGCTCGATCCGCGCTGGCCCCCGGCGCGCCTCGCCGAGGTGATCGCCGAGGCGGGCATCACGCACGTCGCCGTGGACGACGCTTCGCCACCCTCGCCGCGCGGGATCGCGCGTGTGCCCGTGGGCTCCCCGGACCAGGAGCGGGGCCGCGAGGCAACGGTACGGCTGCGCCGCGCCGCGCCCGACGACCTCGCCTACGTGATCTACACCTCCGGTTCGACCGGTCGGCCGAAGGGCGTGTGCGTCGAGCATCGCAGCCTGCACAATTATGTGCACGCCATCGCCGAGCGGCTCGACCTTCCCGGCGCCGGCGAGTCGACACGCTACGCCACGACCTCCGGCTTCGCTGCCGACCTCGGCTACACCATGCTGTTCGCGGCGCTCGCGACCGGCGGGCGCCTGGTGCTCGTTCCGGACGGCCTTGCCGGCGATCCCGACGGCCTCGCCGCCCATCTGCGCAGCCAGGGGGTCGAGTACCTCAAGACGGTGCCGTCACATTTCGAGGCGCTCCTGACGGCTGCCGACCCGGCGGGCCTCGTGCCCTACCGCGCGCTCGTCTTCGGCGGCGAAGCCTTGCCCTGGACCCTGGTCGACCGGGTCGGCGCCGTTGCACCGGATGTGGCCATCTTCAATCACTACGGACCGACCGAGACGACCATCGGCGTGCTCTGCGGTCGCGTCGATACGGTTTCGCCAGCCGCACGAACGGGCGACACGGCGCCTCTCGGCGCACCGCTCGCCAACTGCGCCGTCCATCTGCTGAACGCCGCCATGCAGCAGGTGCCGTTCTGCGCCCCGGGCGATCTTCATGTCGGTGGCGCACAGGTCGCGCGCGGCTATCTCGACCAGCCACGCCTCACGGCGGAGGCGTTCGTGGCCACACCGCTCGGCCCCGACCGTCTCTACCGCACGGGCGACCGTGCCGTCCGCATGCCGGACGGCAGCCTTCTGTTTCGCGGCCGCGCGGACCGCCAGCTGAAGATCCGCGGCTACCGCGTCGATCCGGAGGAGGTCGCCGCCGTCCTGCGCCGCCGTCCGGAGGTGCGCGACAGCGTCGTCGTCGGGGCAGCCAGTCCCAACGGCGGCCAGCGGCTCGTCGCCTATGTCGTCGTCGGTGATGCGTCCGTACTGGCCGAACTGCGCGTCCATCTCGAGGAGCGGCTGCCGGATCACATGGTGCCGGCGGCGCTCGTGGCAGTGCCGACGATCCCGCGCCTCGCCAACGGCAAGGTCGACCATGCGGCGCTGCCTGCACCCGACGCAGCGGAGCCGTCGTCCTCCGGCCCGGCAGTGCCGAGCACCGACATCGAGCGGCGCCTCTGCGCCGTCTTCGCCGAGGTGATGCGCCGGCCCGCTGTCGGCATCCACGACAATTTCTTCGACCTCGGCGGCGATTCGATCGTCTCGATCCAGATCGTCGCGCGTGCGGCGCGTGCGGGACTTCGGGTCACGACGCGGCAGATCTTCAATCACCAGACGATCGCGGAACTCGCCTTCGTCGCCGAAAGCATGGCGGACGATGGCGCCGAACAGGGCGAGGTGACGGGGCCGGCACCGCTGACGCCGATCCAGGCACGGTTCTCCGCTGCCGCACCGCCGGATCCGTCGCACTACAACCAGGCGATGATGTTCGAGACCGCCGCCGATCTTGGTCTGGAGATCCTGGAACCGGCCCTCGGGGCGCTGCTCGCCCACCACGACGCGCTGCGCCTGCGCTTCGACGGGACGCGGACGACCCCGCTGCAGCGCGTCGCCTCCGTGGCCGAGGCGGGCAGCGCCGTCGGCCTGGTGGCTGTCGTCGACGTTGCGGCGATAGCCGGGCCGGAGCAGCGCGTTGCGATCGAGGCGCACGTCGCGCGCGCCCAGTCCACCCTCGACCTCGTTCGCGGTCCGCTCACAAGACTGACCCTGTTCCGCCGTGGTGCGGCGCGGCCGCCGCTGCTGCACTGGGTCGTGCATCACATGGCGGTCGACGGCGTCTCGTGGCGCATCCTGCTGGAGGATCTCGACACGGCCTGCCGCAGCCTGCGCACGGGAACCCCGATCGTCCTGCCGCCGAAGACGCTGTCGTTCCGGCGCTGGGCCGAGGTCCTGGCGGCGCGCGCAGTCGCACCGGAGACGATGGCTGAACTGCCCTGGTGGGTGGAGGCGGGCGACGGCAGCGGCACCATGCGTCTGCCGTCCGAAGGTGACGCCATGTCCGCTCCCGACGACGTCGCGTCGGCGGACCGCGTGTCGGCGGTGCTGCCGGCCGTCGACACGCGCGCGCTGATCGAGACGGCGCACGCCGCCTACAACACGCGCATCGACGATCTGCTGCTGACGGCGCTGGCCAGGGTGCTGCGCACCTGGGCTGGACCCGGCGACCTGCGCGTCGACCTGGAGAGTCATGGGCGCGAGGCGATGGGGGAGGCGGTCGACGTCGCCCGGACGGTCGGCTGGTTCACGTCGATCTATCCGGTGCGCCTAGCGCTGCGGGGGACGGGGATCGGCGACGACATCAAGGCAGTCAAGGAGCGGCTGCGGCAGGTCCCCGGCCATGGCGCCGGCTACGGGCTGCTCCGCCATCTGGCCAACGCCGCCCCGCTGCGCGACCAGCCGACGCCGGAGATCGTCTTCAACTATCTGGGCCAGTTCGACGGCCTCGCCTCGGGCACCGCGGCCGACTGCGTCGTCGCGGGCGAGGCCGACGTCGGCGCTGGGCCGATGCGCAGCCCACGCCAGGTCCGCAGTCACGCGTTGCAGGTGAACGCACTCGTCCTGAAGGGCGAGCTTCGCCTCTCGATCGACTTCGGCCGCCATCGCTTCCACAGGGAGACGATGCAGCGCGTCGCCGACGGCGTCGTCGCGGAACTGCAGGCCATCCTCGCCCACTGCCTGTCTCCCGACGCCGGCGGCCACACGCCGAGCGACTTCGGCATGGCCGGCCTGGACGACGCGGAACTCAGCCGTCTCGCCGGTTTGCTCGACGGGGTGGAGTGACGACGATGAAGATGCAGAACGTCGCCGACATCTACCCGCTGTCGCCGCTCCAGGGCGGGATTCTCTTCGAGTCCCTGTACGCCGATGCGGGCTCCGGCCTCTATGTCGAGCAGTTCAGCTACCGGTTCACGGGGCCGCTCGACGCCGCCGCCTTCCGCCGCGCCTGGCAGACCCTGGTCGACCGGCACGCCGTCCTGCGGACCGCCTTCTTCTGGGACGGGCTGAAGAATCCATTGCAGGTGGTGCACAAGCGGGTCGCGGTGACGCTCGCCGAACAAGATTGGCGCGACCGTGCGCCGTCGGCGCAGGACGAGGCGTTCCATGCGCTCCGCGGTGCCGACCGCGAGGAGGGCTTCCGCCCGGACCAGGTGCCGCTCATGCGTCTCACCCTGATCCGGCTGGCGGACGACGCCCACTATTTCCTGTGGTCGCACCACCATCTTCTGCTCGACGGCTGGTGCATCCCGACCCTCGTCGGGGAACTGGTCGAGGCCTACAACGCCGAGGTGGCCGGGCGGGCGCCGGTCCTGCCGCCGGTCCGCCCCTATCGCGACTATATCCAATGGGTTGAGAAGCAGGACCGCGCGGCCGCGGACACCTATTGGCGGGGCCTGCTCGCCGGGATCGTCGCGCCGACGCCGCTGCTGGCGAACCTGCCCCCGAGCGCAACGCCCGACCAGGGCTACGGCTACGAGGAACTGACGCTTACGGCGGACCTGTCGGCGTCGCTGGCCGACCTGGCGCAGCGCGGCCGCATCACGCTCAACACCGTCTTCCAGGGCGCGTGGGCCCTGCTGCTCGCCCGCTACTGCAACCTGGACGAGGTCGTCTTCGGCGCCACGGTCTCCGGCCGTCCGCCCGAACTGCGCGGCGTCGAAGGCATGGTCGGCCTCTTCATCAACACGCTGCCAGTGCGCATCGACATCCCCGAGGGAGAGATGCTGCTGCCGTGGCTCGGCCGGCTGATGGCGCAGCAGCGCGAGCAGGACGCCTACGCCTACAGTTCGCTCGCGGACGTGCAGCGCGTGGCGGACCTGCCGGGCGGCACCGCCCTGTTCGAAACCCTGTTCGTCTTCGAGAACTTCCCGGTTTCCAACGCCGAGGCCTCCGCGGGCCTGGCGGGCGGGCTCCGGGTCGAGACCCTGGCCGTGGCCGAGCACACGAACTACCCACTGACCGTCGCCGTCCTGCCGGGCCGGGAAATCGGTCTCCGCCTCTATCACGACCGCGGCCAGATCGATGCCGCCACGGTGCGCCGCCTCGCCGGCCACTTCGCGACACTGCTGACCGAGGTGGCGCGGGATCCCGACCGAGAGCCGCTCCGCATTCCGCTGCTGCCCCCTGCCGAACGGCAGGCGCTGCGCGCACCCCGATCGATGCCGGCAGCGTTCCCGCCCGCCTGCATCCACCGCCTGTTCGAGGCGCAGGCCGCGCGGCGGCCGGACGCCTCGGCGCTGGTCTGCGTCGACGGCTTCGGCATGCGCCGTGCTGTCGACGGCGAGCTCACCTACGGCGCCCTCAACGCACGCGCCAACCGGCTGGCGCATCACCTGTCCGCCCGCGGGGTCGGCCCCGACGTCCGCGTCGGTCTGTGCCTCGACCCGTCGGCCGATCTGATCGTCGCGATCCTGGCGATCCTGAAGGCGGGCGGCTGCTATGTCCCCGTCGACCCGGAACACCCGGCCGACCGCCAAGCCTTCGTGCTGTCCGATTGTGACGCCGACCTCCTCGTCACCGACGCGGCGCTTGCCGCGCGGCTGCCCGCCACCGATGCGGTGGTCATCCGGCTCGACGCGGATCGCGCCCTGTTCGAGCACCTGCCGGAGACCAACCTCGGGACGCCGGTCGAGCCGCATCATCTCGCCTACGTCATCTACACGTCCGGGTCGACCGGCCGGCCCAAGGGGGTTCTGGTCGAGCACCGCAACGTGTCCCGTCTCTTCGCCGCCACCGACCGCTGGTTCGGATTCGGCGACCGGGACGTCTGGACGCTGTTTCACTCCTTCGCCTTCGACTTCTCGGTCTGGGAGATCTGGGGCGCCCTGCTGCATGGCGGGCGGCTCGTCGTCCTCCCCTACCTGCTGTCGCGCGCGCCGCTGGATTTCCACCGGATGCTGCGTCGGGAAGGCGTCACCGTCCTCAACCAGACGCCCTCGGCGTTCGGTCAGCTGATCCAGGCGGACGCTGAACTGGCGGCGGAGGCGCCGGGCCTGTCGCTCCGAACGGTGATCTTCGGCGGCGAGGCGCTGGACCATGCGGCGCTGGCGCCTTGGTTCGCGCGCCACCCGGAAGACGCGCCGCGTCTCGTCAACATGTACGGCATAACCGAAACCACCGTGCATGTGACCTATCGGCCCGTGCGTGCGGCCGATACGGTCGAGCGGCGGAGCCTGATCGGCGAGCCGATCCCGGATCTCCGCCTGCATGTGCTCGACCGCTATGGCGAGCCGGTGCCGCCCGGCCTGCCCGGGGAGCTGCACGTGGGCGGCGCCGGCGTTGCGCGCGGCTACCTGAACCGGCCCGAACTGACCGCAGAGCGGTTTCCGGCCGATCCGTTCGCCTCGGCCGCCGCGGCCGGATCCCTCTACCGCACGGGCGACCTCGTCCGGGCCGTCCTGGGCGCCGACGGAGCCGTGGTCGACATGGCCTATCTCGGCCGTGCCGACGAGCAGGTGAAGGTGCGCGGCTTCCGCATCGAGTCGGGCGAGGTGCGCGCCGCGATCCTCGGACACCCGGCCGTCGCCGACTGCGTCGTTCTCGCCGAGGCTGAGGCGGAGACGGGCGGCAGCCGCCTCGTCGCCTATCTCGTCCCCGACGCGACTCAGGCCGCGCCGGTGTTGCGCCGGCTCGCGGCGGGATCGGACGGGACCGCCACCGGCGCCGATACGACCCTGCCCAACGGCCTGCCGGTCGCGCATCTCAACCGCAGCGAGACCACCTTCCTCTACCGCGAGATCTTCGAGGACCGCGTCTATCTCCGGCACGGCATCGCACTGGCATCGGGCGACATCGTCTTCGACGTCGGTGCCAACATCGGCCTTTTCGCGCTGTTCGCCGCGGAGGCCTGCGGGCACGACGTCACCGTCTACGCCTTCGAGCCTGCAGCGCCGGCATACGAGGTCCTGCGCCGGAACTTCGACCTGCACGGCATTCCCGGCGAGCCCGTGCCGCTCGGCATCTCCGACCGCAACGGGGAGGGCGCGCTTACCTTCTTCCCTCGCATGTCGATCATGTCGGGCTGCGGCGTCCGGCTGGCGGACGCGCAGGCGGCGGTCCTCGCCTACGAGGCGCAGCGCGACGGCGGCAGCATCCCGCGCGAGGTGCTGGACTACAGCCTCGAGCACCGCGAACTCCCGGCGCGCTTCATCACCCTGTCCGACGCGGTTCGCCGCTTCGGGGTCGACCGCATCGACCTGCTGAAGATCGACGTGGAGAACGCCGAACAGCAGGTGCTCGCCGGTCTCGATCCGGCCGACTGGATGCGGGTGCGCCAGATCGTGATCGAGGTGCACGATACGGACGGCCGGGCCTCGGCGATCGAGACATTGTTGCGGAGCCGGGGCTTCGAGGTCGCCGCGGAGCGCGACCGCACCCTGGGCGACGGCTCGCCGCTGGTGAACCTCTATGCCCGCCGGTCGGGCGCGTCCCGCGCACGTCCGGCCGCCGCGCAGACATGGCGGACCGTGGCCGGGCTCGTTTCGGACGTCCGCGAGAGCCTGAAGTCGACGCTGCCCGCCTACATGATCCCGGCCGAATTCGTCCCCGTCGCGGCCATCCCGCTGACCCGCAACGGCAAGACCGACCGGCGCGCCCTGGAGCGCTTGTCGCAGCGACGCCCGGCCGAGGCCGCCGTCCGCACGCCGCCCGCCGACGAGACGGAACAGCTGCTCGCCGACATCTGGCGCGCCGTGCTCGCCGTCGATCCCGCGCAGCCGATCGGCCGCGACGACGGCTTCTTCGAACTCGGCGGCCACTCGCTGCTCGCCACGCGCGTGATGTCGCGCATTCGCGAGACGTTCGCCCTCGACCTGCCGATCCGCGAGCTGTTCGAACATCCGACGGTGGCGCGGTTGGCCGAGCGCATCGCGCTGTTCCGCCGCGAGACGGCCACCGGCGGGGCGCGTGCGGTGACGATGCCGGCCGTGGTCGCCGATCCGGACGGCCGCCACGAACCGTTCCCGCTGACCGAGATCCAGCAGGCCTACTGGCTTGGCCGGAATGCGGGCTTCGAACTGGGCAACGTCTCGACCCACGGCTACATGGAGGCAGACTGTCCCGACCTCGATCTCGGCCGGTTCGAGCGCGCCTGGCAGGCGCTGGTCGCGCGTCACGACATGCTGCGGGTGGTCATCCTACCGGACGGGCGCCAGCAGGTGCGCGCCGACGTGCCGCCCTACCGGATCGCGGTCGAGGATCTGCGCGGCTGCGGCGCCGACGCCCGCGAGACCGCGTTGGCCTCGACCCGGGCGGCCATGTCGCACGAGATCCTGCCGGCCGAGACGGGGCCGCTCTTCGACATCCGCGCCAGCCTCCTGGAGGGCGGCGTTACGCGCCTCCACATCGGCATCGACGCGCTGTGGGGCGATGCGCACAGCCTGCGGGTGCTGGTGGCCGAGCTGTTCCAGCTGTACCGCGATCCGGACGCCGTGCTGCCGGCGCTCGGGATCGGCTTCCGCGACTATGTCCTGGCGGAGGAGCAGTGGCGGCGCACGGAATGGTATGCCGACTCCCTGCGCTACTGGCGCGAGCGCCTGCCCGACTTCCCGCCGGCGCCGGACCTGCCCCTGGCGGCCAGCCCGGCGAGCCTGACGACCCCGCGCTTCCGGCGCCACGCCGGCACGCTCGACGCCGAGGCCTGGAGCGCGCTCAAGCGGCGGGCGGGTCAGGCGGGCCTGACCCCGTCCGGGATGCTGCTGGCCGCCTTCGCCGACATCCTGGCGTTCTGGAGCAAGAGCCCGCGCTTCACGATCAACCTGACCCTGTTCAACCGCCACCCCGTCCATCCGGACGTGAATCGCGTCGTCGGCGACTTCACCTCCCTCATCCTGCTCGCCGTCGACAACACGCCCACCGACACCTTCGAGGCGCGCGCCAAGCGCCTGCAGCGGCAGCTCTGGCGGGATCTCGACCATCGCTACGTCAACGGCGTGACCGTGCTGCGCGAACTGGCGCGCCTGCGCGGCGGGGGCGGCTCGGCGCAGATGCCGGTAGTGTTCACCAGCACCCTCGGCCTCGACGCCGGTGCCGGCGCGGCGGCACCCATCGGCGACGTCGTCTACAGTATCACCCAGACCTCGCAGGTCTGGCTCGACCACAAGGTCTCCGAACGAGGCGGCGTCCTGCATTTCGAGTGGGACGCGATCGAGGAGCTGTTCCCGGCGGGGATGCTCGATGAGATGTTCGACGCCTACCGCGACCTGTTGGCGCGCCTCGCCGCCGAGGACGCGGCGTGGCGCGAGAGCAATGCCGCGCGCCTGCCGCCCGCGGCCCAGCTCGCCCTGCGGGCGGCGGTGAACGCCACGGCGGCACCCGTGCCGGAGGGGCTGCTGCACACGCTCTGGCTCGACCGCTGGCAGGATTTCGGCGAGCGACCGGCGGTCGTCGCAGCCGACCGCACGCTCAGCCACGCCGCGCTCGCCGGCCTCGTCTACCGGACCGGACGGCTGCTGCGCCGCGAGGGGGCGGCGCGCGACCGACTCGTCGCCATCGTCATGGAGAAGGGGTGGCAGCAGCCGGTGGCCGTCCTCGGGATCCTCGTCTCCGGCGCCGCCTACGTCCCCATCGATCCGGAGCTGCCGCACGAGCGCCTGCACCATCTCCTGGAGCAGAGCGGTGCCGCCATCGTCCTGACGCAGCGGCGGTTCGCCGACACGCTCGACTGGCCGGCCGGCCTGCGGATCGTCGCGGTCGACGGCGGCGATCTCGACGGCATCGACGATGCCACCCTGCCGAGCGTGCAGGCGGCGGACGATCTCGCCTACGTCATCTTCACCTCCGGCTCGACCGGATCGCCCAAGGGCGTCGCGATCGACCATCGCGGCGCGCTCAACACCGTCGCCGACATCAACCGGCGGTTCGACATCGGCCCCGACGACCGCGTGCTGTCGCTGTCGGCGCTCACCTTCGACCTCTCCGTGTGGGACATCTTCGGCGCACTGGCCGCCGGCGGTGCCGTGGTCGTGCCGGACCCCGCCCGCCGCCGCGAGCCCGGGCACTGGGTCGAGGCGATGGAGGCGCACGGCGTCACCGTCTGGAACACGGTTCCGGCGCTGATGCAGATGCTGGTCGACCATGTCGAGGAGCGCGGCATCCGGCCACCGCCCGGCCTGCGCGTGGCGATGATGAGCGGCGACTGGATCCCCCTGCCGCTGCCCGACCGCATCGCTTCGCTCTGGCCGGGCTGCCGCCGGATCAGCCTCGGCGGTGCCACCGAAGCCTCGATCTGGTCGATCTGGCACCCGATCGACACCGTCGACCCGGCCTGGACCAGCATTCCCTACGGCCGGCCGCTCGCCAACCAGACCTTCCACGTCCTCGACGCCCACCTGTCGCCGCGGCCGGCATGGGTGCCGGGCGAGCTGTTCATCGGCGGCATCGGACTCGCCCGCGAATACTGGCGCGACCCCGCCAAGACGGGGGCCGCCTTCGTCAGCCATCCCGCGACCGGCGAGCGGCTCTACCGCACCGGCGATCTCGGCCGCTGGCGCCCCGACGGCAGCATCGAGTTCCTCGGGCGCGAGGACCAGCAGATCAAGCTCCGCGGCTACCGCATCGAGCTTGGCGAGATCGAGGCGGCGCTGCTGCAGCATCCGCGCATCCGCGAAGCCGTGGTCGGGGTCTATGGCGAGCGCCATGCCGGGCAGCGGCTGATCGCCCATGTCGTCCTCGAAGCCGAGCGGGATGCGTCTCCCGACGTGTCACCCGAACAGGCCGGCGACGCTCTGCTCGACCCCGTCGAGCGCCTCCAGTTCAAGCTCGGCGCCCCCGGCCTGCGCCCGGACGCCGCCGGCCTCGCCGGCCCCGTCCTGGCGTCTCCGCCGCGGGACGAGGCGCTGACGGCGCTGTGGCAGTCGCGCCGGAGCCAGCGCTCCTTCGCCCCGGATCCCGTTCCGGGCGAGGGGTTCGGCCGCTTCCTGTCCTGCCTGATGGCGGTCGACCTGGGCGGCGCCTTCCCGAAATACCGCTACGCCTCGGCCGGCAATCTCTATCCGGTCCAGACCTACGTCGCGGTGAAGGCGGGGCGCATCGAGGGCTTGGCGGGGGGCGTCTACTACCATCACCCGGTGCGGCACCAGCTTCTGCTCGTCTCCGACCGGGAGATCGGCGCCGAGGCCTTCGGCCCACCCGGCGGCTTCAACCGGACGATCTTTGAGGGCGCCGCGTTCGTGCTCTGCCTCGTCGCCCGGCCGGCGGCGATGCGTCCGCTCTACGGCGACCTCACCCGGGACTTCTGCCTGCTGGAAGCCGGCTATATGAGCCAGCTCCTGATGCAGGAGGCGGACGCCCACGGCCTCGGCCTGTGCCCGATAGGCGCGATGGACTTCGACGCCTTCAGCGGCCACCTCGGCCTCGACGCCGACCAGATCCTGCTGCACGCCCTTGTCGGCGGCTGCGCGGCGCCGGAGACCGCCGGCACCGAGGATGATCTGGCGGCCTTCCTCGGCCGCAAGCTGCCCGCCTACATGGTCCCGTCGGCCTTCGTCGTCCTGGATGCCCTGCCGCTGACGGCAAACGGCAAGGTCGATCGCGCGGCGCTGGCCGCGCCGGACGCGGCGGCGCCGGGTGGCGGCTTCACCGCCCCGCGCGACTGGCTCGAGCACGAACTGATGCGCCTCTGGCAGGGCCTGCTGGAGCGCGGCGAGCCGATCGGCGTCGAGGACAACTTCTTCGACCTCGGCGGCAATTCGCTGCTCGCCGCGCGGCTGGCGACGCAGCTGCTGAAGCGCTTCCAGTGCCAGCTGCTGCTGACCGACCTGTTCCGCAGCCCGACGCTCGCCGAGCAGGCCGACCTGCTGCGCGGACGGGTGGCGCCGCGCCGGGCCTCGTCCCTGGTGCCGATGCGCACCGACGGCGACCGCGCGCCCTTCTTCTGCTTCCCCGGCTCGGGCGGTCACGCGCTCTATCTCTACCACCTCGCGCGGCACATGCCCGCCGACCGCCCGTTCTATGCCCTGCAGCCGATGGCGGTGGACGGCGAGAGCGCGCCCCTGACCAGCGTCGAGGCCATGGCCGAGCACTATCTCGGCCTCATCCGGGAGGTTCAGCCGCACGGTCCCTACCTGCTCGGCGGCCACTCCCTGGGCGCCAAGGTGGCACTCGAGGCGGCACAGCAGCTGCTGCGCGACGGGGAGGCGGTGGCATCGCTCGCGGTGTTCGACAGCGTGCCCTTCTTCACCGGTGAGATCGAAGGCGAGGGGTGGGACGACCTGCGCTGGCTCGCCGCTCTGGTTCGTGCCGCTGCCGCGTTCGGCGGCCTGCCCGTGCCCGATGCCGAGGCCGAACTGGCGCCCCTATCCGACACCGCGCGGATGGGGCGCGTGAAGACGCACCTGGAGCGCAGCGGCTTCCTGCCGGCCGGCTCCAGCCCGCGTCAGGTCCGGGCGATGGTCGACGTGTTCCGGGCCAACACGCAGGCGAACTGCGCCTATCGGGCGCGCGTGACCCGACCGGTGCCGGTGATGCTTTTCTCCCCCGCCGCGCAGCCGGCTGCGGAGCGCGAGGCGATGGCCGCCGCTTGGCGCGCGGTCGGCCCGGTGGATCTCCAGATCACCCCGGGCACGCACCTGACCATGATGGCGGAACCGCATGTCCGCGATCTGGCGGCGCTGCTGGCGCTCCGCCTGCGCGAGGGGCGCTGACGGACTGCCTGCGTCTCATTCCTCGCGACGGCCGGCGACCGCCGCGGCGCGCTTGCGGCCGTCACCGTCGGCGACGAGGAAGAAGCCGAGATGCGTCGTGCCGGGCTCCAGCAGCCGCTGGCGATAGCCCGAATCGTTCAGCCACTGCTCGGCGAAGCCGGTCACGTCGGCCTTCGTGCGCCGGGTCCCGCACCCGCCGCAGGCCGCCGCGAGCACGTCGAGGCGCCGCCACTGCTGCCTCTCCCCGGCGGGGAGCAGGTCGAGCAGGTTGGCCGGCTGGCGGATGATGCCGTGCTTCGTATCGCCCTCGAGCAGGCGCTGCGCCACCGTGTCGAGCGCGTCGCTCGCCTCCAGCGGCGGCGCGCCCGCCTCACGCCGCGCTTGGTTGATCGCCGCCAGGGCCGCCGCGGCGGCGGCTTCGGCGGAGATCGCGGGCGCGGAGGCCTCGCCCGACGTCCCGCGCGGCTCGCCGGGGCCGGCGAACGTCTGGACGGCGAGGATTTTGCCGTCGCGCCCGGCGATCCCGAAGCCGAACTCCGTCAGTCCGGCGCGCAGGATGTTGGCCCGATGGTCCGGGCTGTTCATCCAGCCCTGCTGGAACTGCCGGACCCGCTCCCGGGAGAGATCCCGGCAGCCCTCGCACTGGGCGATATTCTCCGCCGTCAGCTTCCACTGGCTGCCGCCCTCGGCCTGGAAGCGATCGGCGACGTTCCGCCCATCCGGCGATTCGTGGCTGTAATAGCCGCGCTTCAGCATGTCGTCCGCGTGGGCCTGCGCCGCCCGGTTCAGCGGCCCGGTGGTGGTGAGGGGGCCGAGCCCATTGTCGCGCCGCGCCTCGTTCACGAGGCTGAGGGCCTCCTGGCGCAGGCTGGCCAGGTCCGGCGCGGCGTCCTGCGCCTGGGCCGGACGGGTGGTCGCCGCGGGCAGCGCCGCCGCAGCGAGGCAGGCCGCAGAGAGCGCCGCCATGACCGTCCGTCGCATCGTTCGTTTCGTCGCATGTTGCTGGTTCATGCACCGACAACGCAGGCCACGCCCGGACGATCCCTTGCCGCTCAGAAAGGGTTCAGGTCTGCGGCAGGAAGATCCCGTTACGCTCCGGTACACGCAGGCCGCCGGGTGCCACGGCGAACAGCAGCTGGCCGAGTTCGTCGCCGCGCAGCCCCGGTAGCCGATCCACCGCCGCCAGGAACCGCTCCTGCTCCGCGGGTGCCACCACCCCCTCCGCCAGCATCCGGAACTTCGCGACATAGTCCGGCCGGGTCCACGGCCGCGCGCCCAGCGGGTGCGCGTCGGCCACGGCGATCTCATCCTCGATCAGCGTACCGTCGTCGAGCGTCACCGTCACCCGGCCGCCGAACGCCTTCACCGCCGGATCCGCTGAATGATAGCGCCGCGTCCATTCGGCATCCTCGACCGTGCGGACCTTGCGCCACAGCGCGACGGTGTCGGGCCGCTGCGCCCGCTCCGGCGCGTAGGATCGCTCGTGGTGCCAGCCGCCGTCCTGCAGGGCGACCGCGAAGATGTACATGATCGAGTGGTCGAGCGTTTCGCGGCTGGCCCTCGGGTCCATCTTCTGCGGATCGTTGGCGCCCGTCCCGATGACGTAGTGGGTATGGTGGCTCGTGCGGATCAGCACGTCGCGTACGCGGGAGAGGTCGCCGATGCGCGGCCCCATGCGGCGCGCCAGGTCGATCAGGGCCTGGCTCTGATATTCAGCCGAATGCTCTTTCGTGTAGCTCTCCAGGATCGCGCGCTTCGGCTCGTCCGGCTCCGGCAGCGGGACCCGGTATTCCGCGTCTGGTCCGCCGAGCAGCCAGGCGACGACGCCGTCCTCGCCCTCCCAGATCGGTGCCGGCGAACCCTCGCCGCGCATCGCGCGGTCGACGGCTTCGACGGCCATCTTGCCGGCGAAGGCCGGGGCATAGGCTTTCCAACTCGAGATTTCGCCCTTGCGCGACTGGCGCGTCGTGGTGGTGACGTGCAGCGCCTGGCCGATCGCCTGGTGGATCGTCTCGATCGGCAGGTCGAGCGCCGCGCCGATCCCCGCCGCGGCGGAGGTCCCCAGGTGCGCGATGTGGTCAATCTTGTGTTCGTGCAGGCAGATGCCCTTCACGAGGTCGATCTGTATCTCGTAGCCGGCGGCGATCCCGCGGATCAGCGCCGCGCCGTCGAGGCCGCAATGCTGCGCGACCGCGAGGACGGGCGGAATGTTATCGCCGGGATGGGAGTAGTCGGCGGCGAGGAACGTGTCGTGATAGTCGAGCTCGCGCACCGCCACGCCGTTCGCCCAGGCGGCCCATTCGGGCGAAACGCTTCCGCCGCCGCCGAACAGGCCGGCCCCCGGCCGGTACGGATGGGCCGCCGCCTGGGCGCGGGCGTTGGCCACGGCGCGGCGGTTCAGCGATGCGGCCGCTACCGCCGCATTGTCGATGATCCGGTTCCCGATCATCTCGACCACCTCCGCCGCGACGGGCACGGGGTCGGCCGCGACGGTGGCGATCTTCCAGGCGAGCTGTTCCTCCCGCGGAAACCTCTCGGCTGACTTGCGGGTGCGCAAGGTGTGCAGCTTCACGGGCATGTGCTCCTTCTTGGGCCGTCGCGACCGGCACCGACGATACCCCACCCGCCGGGGCCGTCCATGGCGGCTTGGCGCGGCGTCACTGCCTCACCGGTTGACTTCCCCTGCGACGGCGATGGGAATGCAGCGATGAGCATCAATTTCAAAGAACTCGACTATCGCCCGACCGACATCGGCGCGCTCAGCCTGCGGCGGCGCCGGGACCCCGCGCTCGGAATCGACGTGTTCGAGATCAAGCTCGGCGAAGAGTATCTGATGTCGAGCCTGTTCACGGCATCCGAGATCGCCCTGGCGAAGCTCGGGCTGGCCCGGCTGTCACCGGCGGCCTCCGAGGGCACCCTGGATGTCGTGGTGGGTGGGCTCGGCCTCGGCTATACCGCGCGAGCGGTCCTTGACGACCCGGCCGTCGGCACGCTGCTCGTGGTGGAAACGCTGGATGCCGTGATCGACTGGCACCATTCGGGCGTTCTGCCGCTCGGTTCCGGACTGACCGCCGACCCGCGCTGCCGCTTCGTCCTCGGCGATTTCTTCGCGCTGGCAGGCTCGCCGGAGGGCTTCGACGCCGGGATGCCCGGCCGCCGCTACCATGCCATCCTGGTCGACATCGACCATTCGCCGGACTTCTTTCTCGACCCGCACAACGCGGATTTCTATCGGGCTGAGGGTCTCGAACGGGTGATGGCGCACCTGCATCCGGGCGGCGTGTTCGGGCTCTGGTCCAACGAAGCGCCCGATGCGGCGTTCACGGCACGTCTCGCCGACGTATTCGCCGTGGCATCCAGCGAGGCCGTGACCTTCCGCCATCCCGTTCACGACACGGCGTTCACCCAGACGGTCTATCTGGGGCAGGCCGCGTCCGCCACGGGGTGAGGCCTCGTCCCTACGGCCTCTCTCACCCCCGGCTGAGCCAATTCCTCCAGCTTCGGCGCGCACACAGCCGCGTCGTCCCCAAAACCGATTTGTCTGTAGAGCAGCATGGCGTGATCGATTGCGTTGCGTGCGGCGTCGACGTTTGGAGAAACGTCCTACATGATGTGCCTTCGCCCCTCTGCCCGCTGTTGGATATGCAAAGAACCTGCTCGGCGCCTCTACCGCATCGCGAGCCGCGCCGTAAGCCCTGCCCATGAAGGGGAAATGGAACCCCATCGGCACCTCGTGCAACACGTCCCGCAGCATGTTTTACGATGTTGCACAGGGACTGCCGAAGCGGGGATCTGTACGGCGTTCCAACGCCACCCACGAAAAGGAAGGAAAGGTAACGAAAGGGAAGCGTCCGGAAGCGGCGCTTCGCCGCCGTCCACCTGTCCGCTGTGTTCCGCTATGATCCGGGGATGATCGCCAGACCTTCCAGGCCGCCGGGTGGCGGCATGAGCGTGACCGACGCGCTGAAGCGCGGGATCGCGATGCAGTCGGCGGGCGACGCCGCCGGGGCGGAGCGGGTGTACCGGGCGGTGCTGCAGCTCGATGCGAACAACCCGGACGCGCTGAACCTGCTCGGCACGCTGCGGCTCGGCGCCGGGCGGGCGGCGGAGGCGGCCGAACTGGCCGGGCGGGCGGTGGCGGCGCGGCCGGCGGCCGTATCCTACCGGCACAATCTGGCGCGGGCGCTGCAGGCGGACGGGCGGCTCGACGCGGCGGTCGAGCAGTACGCCGAGGCAGCCCGGCTGGCGCCGCACGATGCCGGCCGGCATGAGAATCTCGCCGCCGCGCTGCGCGCCGCCAAGCGCATGGACGAGGCGGTCGCCGCCTTCCGCCGGGCGCTGGCGCTGGAGCCGAAGCGCGCTTCGGCGCTGGTGGCGCTGGGCGACACGCTGCAGGAGATGGACGACCTGGACGGCGCCGTGGCGCAGTATCGCGCCGCCATCGCGGTCGATGCGGGCTTCGCCGCCGGACACAACAATCTCGGCAGCGCCCTGCACAAGCAGGGCCGGGGCGAGGCGGCGCTCGCCGCATACGCCGCCGCAGTGAAGCTGGAGCCGCGCAACGCGCGCTACCGCATCAACCTGGGCGTGGCGCAGTTCGCGGCCGGCGACTTCGCGGCGGCGCTCGCCGCGTTCGAGGCCTGCCTGTTGGTCGATCCGTTCGACCGGCGCGGTGTGGCCTATCGCGAGATCGCGCTGGCGGCGCTGGGGCGGCTGGACCGGGCGGCGTCGGCCGAGGCGCTGCAGGCGAACCTGCACCCGGTGCGGCTCGGCGTGCCGGAGGGCTGGCCCGACATGGCCGCCTTCAATGCCGAACTGGCGCGCGACCTCATGAACCACCGGTCGCTGCGCTGGGACGCACCGGGCACGGCGACCACCGGCGGCGGCGACGTGCTGCTGCTGCTGCAGCATCCGACGCCGGCGATCACGGCGTTCGAGCGCACGCTGCGCCGGGCGATCGACGCCTGCTTCGACGGGCTGGAGCGCGTGCCCGGCCACCCGTTCCTCGACCGCATCCCGCGCGACTGGGGCCTCGACATCTGGGGCACCGTGCTGAAGGCGCAGGGCCATCAGGCAGCCCACATCCACCCGACCGGCTGGATGAGCGGCGTCTATTATGTGCAGCTGCCCGAGGGGCTGGGCTCGGGCGAGGATGGCGACCTCGCCGGCTGGATCGAGTTCGGCCGCCCCGCCGACAGTTTCCGGGTCGCCTACGAGCCGGTCGTCGAGACGGCGCGGCCGGAGGAGGGGCTGGCGATCTTCTTCCCGTCCTACGTCTATCACCGGACGGTGCCGTTCGACGGGCCGCGGGCGCGGATCTCGATCGCCTTCGACGTGCGCCCGCGCAGCTTCCGCTGAGCGCGGGCCTAAGCCGCCTTTACCGTTGCCCGGTGGCCTGCCCGCGGCGAAGATGGCCCGGTACCGGCCGCGAGCCGGATGGGAGAACCGGGAGACAACCGAGATGAGTTTCGTACGTACCGCCAGTGCGGCCGCGATCTGCGCCGCCGCGGCGTTTGCCACGACGGCTGCGTCGGCCGCCGACAAGGTCACCTGGAACGTGTCGAGCTACGGCCCGTCGCGCGCCTACACCCGCGGCATCGAGACGGTCGCGAAGTATGTCGAAGAGAAGAGCGGCGGCAACTTCACGATCAAGATCCACCTGGGCGAGGCGATCTCGCCGGTGAAGGAGAACTTGGACGGCCTGCGCATCGGCGCCTTCGAGGCGGCGCAGCTCTGCAATTCCTACTCGCCCGGCAAGACGCCGCTGATGGGCGTGCTCGACCTGCCGTTCCTGCCGGCGCCGAACCCGGACGTCACTCAGAACGTGCACGAGGCGGTCTTCGCGCATCTGGCGATCAAGGCCGAGCTGAAGCGCTGGAACACGATGGCCTACATGTCCGGCCTGCTGCCGCAGTACGAGTTCATGGGCACCGGCAAGCCGCCGAAGGCGATCGAAGACTGGAAGGGCATGCGGGTCCGCGCACTGGCGGGCATCGGCGAGGCGATGAAGCGACTCGGTGCCGTTCCGACCACGGTGCCGGCGCCGGAGACCTATACCGGCCTGGAGCGCGGCATGTTCGAGGCCGCGTCCTTCCCGTTCAGCTACTCGCATGCCTCGTACAAGCTGCACGAAGTGTCGAAGTGGTACACGATGGGTATGTCGCCGGGTGCAGTCAGCTGCCCGACCTTCTTCAACATCGACGCCTATAACGGCCTGCCGGACGAGTACCGCAAGATGCTCGACGATGCCGAGGCCCCGGCCTACGCGGCGCTGAAAGCGGCCTACAAGGAGGCCGACGACAAGAACATCCCGATGTTCGACAAGATGGGCCTGGAGCGCGTCGTCTACACGCCGGAGATGCGGGCCCAGATCGAAGAGACGGCCGCCAAGCCCGTGTGGGACGCCTGGATGGCCGAGATGAAGGCGAAGAACCTGCCCGGCAAGGAGGTCCTCGACCTCGTCATCGCCGAGGGCAAGAAAGGCTGATACCTGCCTGATCGGGTGGCCTGAAAGTGCCGGACGGTCCTCGCGGGCCGTCCGGTTTCTGTTTCTCAGATCCGCGACGACGGCCTGTAGTAGGGCACGTGGCTCTCCGGGTCGAAGTAGCCTTCGTAGAACGCCTTCACGTGCGGCAGGACCAGCTTCGACAGGCGTCGCCGCTCCAGTTCCTCGTCGGTCAGGTCGGCCTTCATGATGTCGGACAGCTGCTTCAGCGCCGCATCGCGGTCGACCTTGGTGAACTTGCCGTCCTGATACACGACCTCGCCGGCCACCATGACGGCGCGCACGCCCTCGGTCTTCGCCCGCTGCACGACCGCATCGAGCACCGGCGTCAGCACGTCGAGATAGGGGTAGGCGATCTGCTGCCAGTCGAGGAGCACCATGTCGGCGGCCTTGCCCGGCTCCAGCGTTCCGATCTTGGCGCCGAAGCCTGTCGTCTTGGCACCGCCCTCGCTCGCCATGCGGAAGACCTGCGCCATGGTCGGTACGCGGTCGTCGATGCCCGGCTCGCGATGGGCGCGCAGGACCATGCGCATCTCCTGCAGCATGTCGCGGTCGTCGTTGATGCCGGCCTCGTCGAGGCCGATGGCGGTGTTGATGCCCATCGCCTCGAACCGGTTGAGGGCGGCAACGCCGCTGCGCAGGCGGAAGTTCGAACTGCAGTTGTGGCAGATGTTGGTGCCGGTTTCGGCCAGCCGCTCCAGGTCCGGCTCGCTGAGCCAGACGCCGTGACCGAGGGTCATCAACGGCCCGAGCATCTGAAACCTGTCGATATAGTCGACGGCCGTGCCGCCGCCGCGGCGCTTGGCGTATTCCTTCTGGTAGGCCGTCTCGACCAGGTGCATGTGCATCGGCGCCTGATGCTCGTGTGAGCAGGTGGCGAGCGCTTCGAGCGCCTTGTCCGAGCACCAGTGCAGGTTGGCCGGCGCCAGCTGGATCTTCACCCGCTCCTTCGGGTTGTGCTTGGCGTGCAGGTGCGAGAACAGCAGCATGCTGTCCTCCAGCCCCATCTTGAACCGCTCGAAATGCTTCGCCAGCAGCGGCTTCACCTCGTCCGGGACGCGGTTCACGAAGTCCTGGTTGGCCTCGTAGACGAGGTGGTTCTGGTCGCGCAGCGCGAAGCAGTAGGATGCCCGCATGCCGATGTCCTCGTAGGCGCGGATGACGTCCTCGGACTTCGCCTCGACCTCCGAGAGCACGCCCGGCATCCAGCCGTGGATATGCTGCACCGTCGTGATGCCCGAGGCGATCATCTCGAAGGCCGAGTAGAGCGTGTCGAGATAGAGGTCGAGGTTGCGCGTGACGAGGCGCGTGGCGAACCAGAGTTCGAGTGGCATGTCGGGCGAGCCGAGCTGCAGCGGCGTCAGGCCGACATGGTGGTGGCCGTTAACGAAGCCGGGCAGAACGACCTGATCGCCCGTGCCGATGACGGGGACGTCCGGGTGGCGCTTGCGCAGGTCGTCGTAGGACGCGATCTCGACGACGATGCCGTCGCGCTGCAGGACGGCGCCGCCGTCGATCTGCTCCCAGCGGTGGCGGTCGAGGGCGCGCGTGATGACGTATTTGCCGCGTACGATGGATGTCGTCACGGAGTGGCTTCCTTCTTCTTGATGTATGGGGCGCTCATTCGGCCGCCATGCGGCCTTCCTGTTCGGCAAAGGCGCGGTCGACCTCGTCGCGCAGCAGCTTGGTCAGTTCTACGCGCAGCGACAGGAACTCGGGCGAGGTCTCCTCGCGCGGGCGCGGCAGGTCGATCGGTACCACGGCCTTGATGCGGCCGGGCCGCGAGGTGAAGACAACGACGCGGTCGGCCAGCGCCACCGCCTCGTCGATGTGGTGGGTCACGAACAGGACCGAGGCGCCGCTGTCGCGCCAGACGTCGGTCAGGAACTGCTGCATGCGCGCGCGGGTCTGGACGTCGAGGGCCGCGAACGGCTCGTCCATCAGCAGGACGTCGGGCCGCATCGCGAGGGCGCGCGCGACGGCGACGCGCTGGCGCATGCCGCCTGACAGTTCGTCCGGGCGCTTGTCGATCGCATCGACCAGGCCGACGCGCGCCAACGTCTGACGGGCCGCCGTCTCCCGCTCGGCCTTGTCGTCGCCGCGCAGGCTGAGGCCGAAGGCGACGTTCTCGCCGACCGTCAGCCAGGGGAAGAGCGAGGTCTCCTGGAAGATCAGGCTGCGGTCCGGGCCGGGCTTGGTGATCGGCTCGCCGAAGGAGAGCAGTTCGCCGGCAGTGACGTCCTCCAGGCCGGCGATCAGATAGAGCAGCGTGCTCTTGCCGCAGCCGCTGGGGCCGAGCAGGACGACGAACTCGCCCTTGTCGACGGTCAGGTTGAAGCCGGTCAGCGCCTGATGGGCGCGGGCGGTGTCGGCGGCCCAGGTCTTGCCGACGTTGCGGCACTCGACGGCGTGTCCGGTGCGGTCGCTCATCGTCGTCTCCCTCAGGTGCCGAGCGCGCCGGTGCCGGGCGGCACCCAGTAGAGGATCTTCCGCTGCAGCGTCCGCAGGCCGTAGTCGAAGGCGAAGCCGAGCAGGCCGATCAGGGCGATGGTGAAGAAGACGAGCCCCGGATTGAAGGTGTTGCGCGCCAGCATGATGACTTGGCCCAGGCCGTAGCCGACGCCGACCGCCTCGGCGATCAGGACCACCATCCAGGCGCCGAACAGGTTGAGGCGCAGCACCACCAGCATGCCGGGCAGGATCGCCGGCAGGATGACGCGGCCGTAGATCTGCCGCTTGCTGGCGCCCATGACGCGGGCGACGTGGATGTAGTTGCGGTTGACGCTGTCGATCTGGGTGATGGTCGCGAGGACCATGTGGAAGAACAGTGCGATGAAGACCATGAAGATCGCCGGCTTGTCGCCGATGCCGAAGACGAAGATCGCGACCGGCAGCCACGCCACCGGCGAGACCGGCGACAGCAGGATGATCGTCGGCAGGGTCAGCTTGCCGACGATGCCGAAATAGCGGATGGCGATGCCGAGCGAGATGCTGCACACGGCGGCGAGGCTGAGGCCGATCAGCACGCGCATGGTCGAGGCCAGCAACGTGATCCCGACCGCCTCGAACGGGCTCGGCGAGTCCGTGCTGCCGGCGCCGATCTGCCAGCGCTGGGCGGTGTTGAAGAACTTCGCCTGATCGGCGAGGCCGGACATGAAGATGTGCGGCGGCGGCAGCAGCTTCGGATCGGCCCAGCCGACGTACCAGCAGAACTCCCAGATCGCGACGAAGAGGCCGACCGAGGCGATGCCCCAGCCGAGCTTCGGCGCGAAGCGCAGAACGGCGTCGCGCATGCCCGATGCCGCGCCTCCGCCCATGAGGGGCAGGACCTGTCCGTGTGCCGCCATCGCGCGCCTCCCTGCGTCTCGTTGGAGACGGCGCACCGTCGCCGGTGCGCCGCCGTCGGTCTCACGCGGACTTGCGCTTCAGCTTGCCGTAGAGGTCGGGGTTCTCGGCGATCACCGCCTCGAGCATCGTCCAGTCGATGGCGTCGCGACCGGGCTTCTTCTTGATGTAGCCCATCTCCATCAGGGAGTCGGTGCGGCCCAGAATGAAGTCGGTCTGGTTGCGCATGTCGACGACCGGCGGCTGCTTGGAGGAGCCGATGACGGCGTTCTCCATCGAGGTCTTGTAGTACTTGCCGACGACTTCCTTCAGGACCGTGTCGATGTCGGTCTCGTAGGCGAGCTGCGCCTTCATCATCGCCTTGATGAGCGCCTTCACGACCTCGGGCTTGCCGTCGATCAGTTCCTGGCGGGCGCAGAGCACGCAGTCGGTGTAACCGGGGCCGTAGATGTCGACGCCGTTGGTCAGCAGGTTGGTGCCCGGCTTGTCGGCGAGGATCGCCGAGGCGTACGGCTCGATCGTGCAGATCCAGTCGAGCGCGCCGGCCTTGAACGCCTCGACCGCTTCGGGCGTGTTGCCCATGTAGCGGACGGTCACGTCCTTCATGCTGACGCCGTTCTTCTTCAGATAGTCGTAGGGCATGACCTCCAGCGTATCGAGCTGGAAGGTGCCGAGGGTCTTGCCCTTCAGGTCGGCGGCGGTCTTGAGTTCCGGCTGCGAGATGATGGCGCAGCCCTCGACGCCGCCGCCGCCGACGATGCGCACCGGCGCGCCGGCGTCGTAGAGCGCGATGAAGCTGGTGTAGGGCAGCACGCCGACGTCGACGAGGCCGGCGCCGAGGAAGGTGACGTGCTCGGCGAAGGTCGGCGTGCTGACGAAGTCGAGTGTGACCCCGTCCTCCTTCGCGATCTGCCGCGCATGCGCCAGGAACAGCGCGAGATTGCAGAAGCCGGTGCCGTGGGTCGACTTGATCGAGGTGCCCGCCGCCGCGAAGGCGCCCGGGCCGCCGGGCAGTGCCATGACGAGGCTGGCGGCGCCGGCACTCTTGAGCAGGGATCGGCGGCTGATACCGCCGAGGTCGGGTCGTCCACCCTCACGCCAATCGCACATCGCCCCGCTCCTCGTCGTTGATTCTCTTCCCGGATCACGAATTAGATCGGGTGAAGCGATGCAACGGACGTGCCAGAGGCGGCGCGCGATCAGCGGTACTTGGATGCTTCGGTTACGTACCCCGCCGTCATGTCGCGCTGGAGTGCTGCGGCGTCGCGGTCGGCCGGGTCGCCGTGGCCGCCGCCGCCGGGCGTGCCCATGCGGACCGTGTCGCCGGTCTTCAGCACGTATTGCCGCTTCGGGTCGACCTTCTCGCCGTTGATGTGCAGTTCGCCCGGCGCTCCGGGCCGGCCGCCCTCAATACCGAAGGCGGGGAAGATCGTTCGCTCGGCGAGAAACGACACGGCGATCGGCGTCGGCGACCGGCTCTCCATCATGATCTCCTGGCCGAGGCCGCCGCGGTAGCGGCCCGCCCCGCCGGAGTCCGGACGCAGCTTCTTGTGGCGGAAGCGCAGCGGCGCGATCTGCTCGGACAGTTCGATGGACGTCGAGGAGACGTTCGACGGCCAGGAGAGGCAGGTGGCGCCGTCGCGGATCTGCGTCGCACCCATGCCGCCGTTGTAGAAGAACATGTTGGCGTAGGGCTTGCCCGCGGCGTTCACGCCGGACTGGTTCATGCCCCACATCGGCGACCCGCAGGCCGCCATCACCTTGTCGGGCACGATCTTGCCGAGGCAGCCGAAGACCAGCATCGGCAGATAGTGGCCGATCAGCATGCGCGACCCGCCGGAGGCCGGGAAGACCGGATTGACGATCGTCCCATCCGGGGCACGGATCGTGATCGGCCGGAAGGCGCCCTCGTTGTTCGGCAGGTTGGGGCTGGTGCAGACCTTCACCCCGTAGACCGACATGGCGTAGGTGTAGCACATGGCGCAGTTGATCGCCCGGTCGACCTGTGGATCGGTCCCGGCATAGTCGATGTCGATCTCGTCGCCCTTCACGGTCAGGGTCATGGCGATGGTGATCGGCACGTCGAGCAGGCCGTCGGTCTGGAGCGAACTCGTATAGACGCCGTCGGGCAGGTCGCGGATCGCGGCGCGCATCGCCGTCTCGCAGCGGCCGTGGATCTCCGCCGCGAGTTCGCGCAGGTCGCTCAGTTCGTAGGCGTCCATCAGCGCTTCGAGGCGCCGCTCCATCGTGTCGAGGGCGACGACCTGGGCCCAGAGGTCGCCGAGGGTGAGGTCGGGCGTTCGGACGTTCTTGCGCAGCAGCTTCACCAGCGTCTCGTCGGTGACGCCGGCGTTCATCAGCTTCATCGGCGGGATCTGGAAGCCCTCCTCGAACACCTCGCGCGGTTCCGGCGAGCGGATCTTGCCGCCGATGTCGGGCGCGTGCGCGGTGGAGGCGGAGAAGGCGACGAGGCGGCCGTTGCGGAAGATCGGCTTCGCCACGGTGATGTCGGGCAGGTGCCCGGTGCCGAGGTGGATGTCGTTGGTGATCAGCACGTCGCCCGGCGACAGCGTCTCCACCGGGTAGGCGGCGATGAAGTGCTTCACCGTCGCCGGCAAGGTGCCGATGAAGGACGGGATGCTCTCGGTCGCCTGGACCAGCGACTCGCCGCGGTCGTCGGTGATGATGCAGGAGAAGTCGTAGGACTCGCGGACCAGGGTCGAGAAGGAGGTGCGGACCAGGGCCGCGGCCGCCTCGTCGACCGACGAGATCAGGCGGCGCCAGACGAGTTCGAGTGTCACGGGGTCGAAGGTTGCGGCCATGCGGTCCTCGTTGCGCTCCGGCGGTGCTGCGGTCCGGCGGGTCCCGTCCCGGACGGATGCGCGGGATAGGTTTTTATGGGGTTTTATGGGGGTACCCCGGTTCTCCGTCGGCGACGCGGCTCCGCTATTGGATCATATCGGATTAAAGTCCTTGAAATCCAGCCGACTGACGGTCAGTCCTGCGGGACGGCCACGACGATGCTGCCGTCGTCGTGGACGGTGCAGCGGGCGCCGGGGCCGACGACGAAGGTCGACTCGTTCTCCTCGAAGATCGCCGGCCCCTCGACCAAGGCGCCGGGCGCCAGGGCGTAGCGGGCGTAGACGGCGGTGTCGACATAGGCGCCGCCGTCCGGGAACCAGACGGGCCGGCTGCCCTTGCGGGCACTCTCGGCATCGCGCCCATGGCTGGCCAGGGCGAAGGCGGCGCCGGGCACCGGTGCGGTGACCGAGACGCGCAGGTTGACCAGCTGCGCCGCGACGTCGGGCGGCACGCGACCGAAGAGCGTCCGGTAGATCTCCTCGAAGGCGGCGAGGGCGATGGCGCCTGTCCCGGCGTCGAACGGCCCGGCGGGCAGCGGCACGGTGATCTCCGATCCCTGACCGACATAGCGCATGTCGGCGAGGCGGCGGACGGTGCGGCCCGGAATGTCGGCGCCCGTTTCCGCCAGAACGGTGAGCGCCTCGTCCTCCAGCCGGGCATAGACGGCGTCGATCTGCGACCAGTCGGCGTCGCCCAGGCGGACGGTGGACGAGGCGACGCGGTCGATCCGGGCCGGGGCCATCAGCAGGCCGATGGTCGACCCGACGCCGGCGGCCGGCGGGCAGATCATCCGCCCGAGGCCGAGCTTGCGGGCGACGTGATAGGCGTGCACCGGGGCGGCCCCGCCGGTGGCGAGCAGGGCGTAGTCGCGCGGCTCCTTGCCGTGTTCGGCCAGATGGACACGCGCGGCACCGGCCATGTTCTCGTTGACGACGTCGTGAATGCCCCAGGCGGCGCGCTCGGCGTCGACGCCCAGTGCTTCCGCGAGGCGCTGCATCGCCGCCTTGGAGGCGGCGAGGTCGATATCCATCTCGCCGCCCAGGAAGAAGTCGGCGTTGAGGTAGCCGAGCAGCAGGTCGGCGTCGGTCACGGTGGCGTCGGTGCCGCCGCGGCCGTAGCAGGCGGGCCCGGGCTGGGCGCCCGAACTCTGCGGGCCGACCTTCATCAGGCCGAGTTCGTCGCGGTGGGCGATCGAGCCGCCGCCGGCACCGATCTCGATCAGTTCGATGGTCGGGATCTGGATCGGCAGGCCGCTGCCTTTCATGAAGCGTTTCTCGCGCGCCGCCTCGAAGCCGTAGGCGACCAGCGGCTCGCCGCCGTCGACGAGGCTGAGCTTCGCCGTGGTGCCGCCCATGTCGAAGGCGAGCACGCGCTCCTCGCCGGCGTTGCGGCCGAACCACGCGCCGGCCAGCGCGCCGGCGGCCGGACCGGATTCGAGCAGGTGGACCGGCGCGCGCTTCGCCTCCTCGACGTGGGTGAGGCCGCCGTTCGAGAGCATCAGGAAGAAGGGGGCGTCGATGCCGAGGCCGCCGATCTCCGACACCAGCCGGTCGAGATAGATCTCGGCGAGCGGCTTGACGTAGGCGTTCGCGACCGTGGTCGACGCGCGCGGATATTCGCGGATCTCCGGCGCGATGTCGCAGGAGGCGGAGACCGACAGGGTCGGGTGACGCGCGGCGATCAGTGCCGCCGCCCGCTGCTCGTGCACCGGGTTGGCGTAGGAGTGCAGGAAGACGAGCGCGAGCGAGGTCACGCCCTCGGCGACCAGCGCGTCGACCTCGGCCATGAGCGCGGCCTCGTCCAGCGGCGTCTCGACGGCCCCGTCCGGCCCGATCCGCTCGGGCACCTCGCGCCGCAGGGGGCGCGGGACGAGGGCGGGCGGCATCTCGATGAAGATGTCGTAGAGCTCGTACTTCCGCTCGCGCGCGATCTCCAGCACGTCGCGGAAGCCGTCCGTAGTGATCAGGCCGGTCCTGGCACCCTTGCGCTCGATCAGCGCGTTGGTGAACAGCGTGGTGGCGTGGACCACGCGGCCGATATCGCCGGCGGCGATGCGGTCGCGTTCCAGCACGCGCCGGATGCCTGTGATCACCCCGCGCGACGGGTCGTCGGGGGTGGTGGATTCCTTCCAGATCGCGACGCGCGCGCCGGACGGGTCGAAGACGACGATGTCGGTGAACGTGCCGCCGATATCGATGCCGAGGGCGAGCTCCTTCACGGAAGCTGATCTCCGGACTGTGCGGGGACGGGAGCGGCCTCGGCGGTGCGGGGCCGGCGGAGGAAGGCGAAGGCGCAGAGCGCGCCGAACAGCAGGATTCCCACCGAGTCGCTCTCCAGGCCCGGCTTGATCAGCAGCAGGGCGGCGGCGAGGTGGAGGGCGCGTTCGACCAGGCCGAGCGGTCGCGCCAGCCAGCCGATCATCGACACCGACAGGGCGAAGATGCCGATCGACGCGGTGATCAGGGTGACGACGATCTCGATCGGGTCGCCGATGGCGAGCAATGCCGGGCCGTAGACGAACATGTAGGGGATGATGAACACCGAAAGGCCGAGACGGAAGGCCGTGAGGCTGGTCTTCCACGGATCGGTGCCGGCGATCGCCGCCGCGGCGTAGGAGGCGATGGCGACCGGCGGCGTGATCGACGACTTGGAGGCGACGTACATGATGAACATGTGCGCCGCAATCAGTTCGACGCCGGCGTCGACGAGGCCCGGCGCCAGCAGCGCCGCCATGATGACGTAGGCGCCTGAGGTCGGCATGCCCATGCCGAGCACGATGCCCATGATCGTCGTCAGGATCAGCATCAGCAGCAGATTGCCGCCGGAGAAGTCGAGGATGATGGCACTCATCCTGAGGCCGAGGCCGGTCTGGCCGATGATGCCGACAAGGATCCCGCCGACCGCGCAGGCGACGGTGACCGGCGCTACCATGCCGGGTGCTTCGGTCATCGCCTTCCAGGCGACGGACAGGATGCGGCGACGGTTCTCGGCGTCGAAGATCAGCAGCAGCGCGACCAGCGAGGCGATCGCCCAGACGGCGGCAGTCGTCGGCGTCCAGCCGTCGATCAGCAGCCAGAGCATTACGAGAATTGAGACGAGCAGGTAGCCGCGCTGCCGCAGCACGCCGAGCAGCGGCGGCACGGCCTCGCCCTCGATGTTGCTGAGGCCGAGCCGGCGTGCCTCCAGGTCGACCATGACGAAGACGGCGAGCATGTAGAGAAAGGCCGGGATGGCGGCGGCCAGCATGATGTCGGCATAGGGGACGCCGACGAACTCCATCATGATGAAGGCGGCCGCACCCATGATCGGCGGCGTGATCTGCCCGCCCGACGAGGCGACGGCCTCGACGCCCGCGGCGAAGGTGCCGGGATAGCCGGCCTTGCGCATCGCCGGAATGGTGAAGGAGCCGGTGGTGACGACGTTCGCCGCGGAACTGCCCGACAGCATGCCCATCAGCGAGCTGGCGACGACGGCGGTCTTGGCCGGGCCGCCGGTCGCGCGGCCGGTCAGGGCGCGGGCGAAGTCGGTGAAGAAGGTGCCGGCACCGGAGGCGACCAGCAGCGCGCCGAACAGCACGAAGTGGAAGACGTAGGCGGCCATGACCGCGACCGGCACGCCGAACAGGCCCTCGGTCGTCAGATACGAATATTCGATGATGGAATCGACCGAGTAGCCCCGGTGCCAGAAGGGCGGCGGCAGCAGGTAGCCGAAATAGGCGTAGAGCAGGAACGCCAGGAGCAGCAGGACCAGCGCCAGGCCGACCGCGCGCCGCGCCGCCTCCAGCACGACGAAGGCCATGGCGAGGCCGAGGACCGTTTCGGTCGTCGTCAGCGGGTCGACCAGCAGCATCCGGCTAGTGATGTACTGGGCGTTGAGGAACAGGTAGCCCGTACCGGCGACCGTGAGGGCCAGGATGGCGAGATCGTAGCCGCGGGCGGCAATGCCGCGCCAGCCGGTGGCGGCGGTGCCGCGCGGCGACAGGAAGAGAACCGCGAAGGCGAAGAGGAGGTGCAGCGGGTAGTGCACTTCCCCGACCGGCGCGCCAGCGAACCCCGTGTATACGTGGTAAGCCGACATGGCGAAGGCGACCAGCATGCCGGCCCCCGCCGCACACCGGTCGTAGAGCGCCAGCGCCCCGCCGGACCCGGCCGTCTCGCTCTTCCGGTTCATCGCGCTACGCGATCCCGCCGCGGCTCGATCCCGTCAGATAAGGCCCTTTTCCTTGTAATAGCGCAGGGCGCCCGGATGCAGGTCGAGGCCCGGCGTCTTGGCCATCTCCTCCACCGTCAGGTCTGAAAGCGAGCTGTGGATCTTGCGAAGGTCGCCGATGTGTTCGGCGAGCGTCCGCGTGATCCAGTAGGCCTCGTCGTCGGACATCTCGGCGCGCGTGACGATCAGCATGCCGGTGGCCGCCGTCGGGATGTCCTCTGTCTGGCCGTTGTAGGTGCCGGCCGGGATCACGCCGCGGCTGTAGCCAGGGTTGGCTTCCTGCATCTTCTTCAGCGTCGCATCGGCGATCGGCAGGAACTTGACGTCCAGGCTCTGCGCCACCTCGGAGAAGGCGGGGCTCGGCGGCAGGGTCGTCGCGGTGAAGCCGACGATGCGGCGATCCTTCATCTGGGCGGCGCCATAGCCCTGGCCGCCGCGGGTGAGGTCGAGATCCTCTTCCTTGAGGCCGTTGGCCGCGAGCACGCCCTTGAACGCTTCGGTCGTCACGTTGCCGACCGGCTGCGAGGCGAACTTCTTGCCCTTGAGGTCGGCGACGGTTTCGACGCCGGCGTCCTTCATGACGGCGATGTGCACGACGTTGGTGCCGAGGCTGCCGATCGCGCGGACGTTTGTGATCTTCTGCTTGAAGGGCGCCTCGCCGCGCTCGGCCATGCGCGGCACGATGCTCATGGTGAAGCCGAGCTCGCCGCGGCCCTGGCCGACGACGGCCACGTTCGAGACGCCGCCGCCGACCTCGGCGTTGGAGCGGACGCCCTGGTCGCTGAACAGTTTGGCGAAGCCGCCGCCCATCGCGTACCAGGAGCCGCCCTGCGGGCCGGTGAAGATGGTCACCTGCTGCGGCTTGGCGCCGTCGGCCGCCTGCACGCCCGGCGCCGCGATCGCGAGCGCCGCGCACATCGGAATCAGAAAACGCTTCATCCCGTCCTTCTCCCTCGTCTCGGTGCGAGTGCCCCGCGAGGTTAGGCGCGTATGCAAGCGTCGGTCCAGTCCGCCCCCGATCGGGGGCGGCCGCACGTCGTCGGTCGGCTAGTGGAAGAAGAGGAAGGTGATCAGCACGAAGATCGGGATGAGGATGCCGACCGACCACAGCATGTAGCCGAAGAAGCTGGGCATCGCGATGCCACGCTCCTCGGCGATCGCCTTCACCATGAAGTTCGGCGCATTGCCGATATAGGTGTTGGCGCCCATGAACACGGCACCTGCCGAGATGGCGAGCAGTGTCGAGGCGAACGGTCCCATCAGCGCCGCAGGGTCGCCGCCCGCGGTGTTGAAGAAGACGAGGTAGGTCGGGGCGTTGTCGAGGAAGCTCGACAGCAGGCCGGTCAGCCAGAAGTACATCGTGTCGACGGGCTCGCCGGCGTCGTTGGTGACGAGCGAGACGACCGAGCCGAGCGCCCCGCCGGTGCCCGCCTTCAGGATCGCGATGGCCGGAATGATCGTCAGGAAGATGCCGGCGAAGAGCTTGCCGACTTCGATGATCGGGAACCAGCTGAAGCCGTTCGCTTCGCGGTTCTCGCGGCTGGTCAGCTTCCAGGACAGGAAGGTGATGAGCAGCAGCAGCACGTCGCGGACGAGGCCCTGGAGTTCGAGCTGCACGTGATAAATGTCGAAGGCGATGCCGGGCTTCCAGATGCCGCTGAGCAGGACCGCACCAACGATGCCGGCGAGCAGCAGGATGTTGATCTTGCCGTCGATGCCGAACGTCTCCTCGCTGGCCTCGTCGGAAGGACGCGGCGCCTCGCGGCGGAACAGCGTCGAATCGATCGCGAAGTAAACCGCCAGCAGAACCGTCGCGGCCACGACCATCGGCAGGAACATGTGCTGCGTCGGCCAGAAGAAGCTGACGCCCTTGAGGAATCCCAGGAACAGCGGCGGGTCCCCGAGCGGCGTCAGCGAGCCGCCGATGTTCGCAACGAGGAAGATGAAGAAGACGATGGTGTGGACCTTGTAGCGCCGCCATTCGTTGGCCCGGATGACCGGGCGGATGAGCAGCATCGCGGCACCGGTCGTGCCGGTCCAACTGGCGAGGAGCGTTCCGAAGAGCAGGAACCCTGTGTTGACCGCGGGCGTTCCGATGATGCTGCCGCGCAACCGGATACCGCCGGCGACGGTGAACAGCGCGAGCAGAAGGATGATGAACGGGAGATATTCCAGCAGCGAGACGTGCACGACCTCGTAGATCGTCAGCGATACGCCGTGCACGACGAGAAATGGCACCAGGAAGGCGGCGGCGCAGGCCGCGGCCACCTTGCCGAAATGATGGTGCCAGAACTCTGGAGCGAAGAGCGGAAAGAGCGCGATGGAGAGCAGGATCGCGACGAAGGGCACGACCCAGATCAGCCCCATCTCGGCACCGTCGAGATGGGGAGCGCCTGCGGTGGCGGCGGCCGCCGGGGATGCTGCGAACGCCGCGCATGTCCCCACAAGCGATCCGATCAGACGGTCGTACCGCCTTCCCATGGTTGCGCTCCTGCCGAGTTCTTTTGAGGTTTGCTGTGGAATCGATGCCGTGACCGACGGGCGGGCTGCACAAGATGGACGGCGCCGGGCCCCGTCGAGCCCCGCGAAGGCGGCGGAGTATGCAGCAGCCGCCGCGTTTCGCCAAGCGGATGGGACTGGTATTGCTAACGTCCTCAGTCGGCTGCGACCGGCTCGGGAAAGTGGGGCGCGAGCCCCGGGATGGAGGTCTGCCGAATGGAAATGAAGGGCGAAAGCCGGATCGAAGCCCCGCGCGACCGTGTCTGGGCGGCGCTGAACGATCCAGAGGTGCTGAAGGCCTCGATTCCCGGCTGCGAGGAACTCGAGCGAACCGAGGACGGCGGCTTCGCGGCAAAGGTGCGGGCCAAGGTCGGACCGGTGAGCGCCCGGTTCGGCGGCAAGGTCGTCCTGAGCGACATCGATGCGCCGAACGGTTATCGAATCTCGGGCGAGGGCACGGGCGGCGCGGCGGGCTTCGCCAAGGGCGGCGCCGACGTGAAGCTCGAGGCGGACGGCGACCAGGCGACGATCCTGCGCTACGACGTGCAGGCCACGGTCGGGGGCAAGCTGGCCCAGATCGGCTCGCGCCTGATCGACGGGACGGCGCGCAAGATGGCGGACGAGTTCTTCGCCAGCTTCAAGGCGCAGGTCGAAGGTGCCGGCGGCGCCGCCGCGGAGGCGCCGGCCGTCGCGGAGGCACCGCCGCAGATGTCGCAGGGCGCGGCACCTACGCCTCCCGGCCAGCAGCCGCCCCCGCCGCCCCAACCGACGCCGCGGGAGCGCCCTGCCGAGTCCATGCCGTCGGAAGGGCCGGCACATACCGGACCCACCGACATGCCGTCCACCACAGGTGCGATGGCCGATCCGATCGCTGCCGCGTCGCAGCCGGCCGCCGTCGACCGGGCCGCCGAGACGATACGCACCGGCGGCCATCGCGAGCACATGGTCGAGGATCCGGATGAGGCCAGCGAGGATGCCCCCGGCCGCCGCACGGCGGGGGAGGCGACCGCCGGGCCCGGCGGCTACCGTGCCGAGGTCGCACGCCGCTCGAGCACCAGCCCCTGGGTCTGGGCCGTCGGTGCCGCGGTGGTCGTGGTCATTCTCATCGTCGCATTCACCTGACCTCGCAGATCCGTTCGAAGCCCGTCAGCGGCACCTCCGCCGACGGGCTTCGCGCGTGTCGTGCGTGCTTGACCCGACCGGTCGCTGCGCACAAACTCGCGCATTAACAGCCGCTTCCGCACAGAGCCCTCCGCCGGGCCGCGATCTCACGAGGGAGTCAGCCAATGCCGACCGTTTCCATGACCGTGAACGGCAAGCAGGTCTCGTCAGAGGTCGAAGCGCGTACGCTGCTGGTGCAGTATCTGCGCGAGCATCTGGGCCTGACCGGCACGCATGTCGGCTGCGACACCAGCCAGTGCGGCGCCTGCGTCGTCCATGTCGACGGCGACTCGGTGAAGAGCTGCACCATCCTGGCGACCCAGTGCGACGGCACCGAGGTGCTGACCATCGAGGGGCTGGCCGAGGGCAACGGCCCGCTGCACCCGATGCAGGAGGCCTTCCGCGACAATCACGGCCTGCAGTGCGGCTTCTGCACGCCCGGCATGATCATGAGCGCCATCGACCTCGCGAAGCGCAACGCCGAGCCGAGCGAGAAGGAGGTGCGCGAGTGGCTGGAGGGCAACCTCTGCCGCTGTACCGGTTACCACAACATCGTCAAGGCGGTGATGGCCGGGGCGCGGGCGATGAACGCCGCGTCGTAGACCCTCCGACCGCCTCGCGAGCCAGGACGGGGGCCGGAAGAGCCCCCGCGCAGCCAGGGAGAGGCAGATGCCCAGGGAAGACGGTATCGGCGCCGCATTGCGCCGCAAGGAAGACTTCCGCTTCATCACCGGCCGGGGCAACTACACGGACGACATCGACCGGCCGGGCCAGCTGCACGCCGTGTTCGTCCACTCCCCGCACGCGAACGCGCGCATCCGGAGCATCGACGCCGACGCCGCACGCAGGATGCCGGGCGTCGCCGCGGTGTTCCTCGGATCCGACCTCGCCGCGGACAAGATCGGCGGCTTGCCCTGCGGCTGGCAGATCCACTCGCGCGACGGCAGCCCGATGGTCGAGCCGGTGCATCCGGTGATCGCCGTCGACCATGTCCGCTATGTGGGCGACCAGGTGGCGATGGTCGTCGCGAAGTCGCGGCGCGAGGCGCAGGACGCGGCGGAACAGGTCGAGGTCGACTACGAGGTGCTGCCGGCCGCCGCGTCGACCGCCGACGCGATGTCGCCGGGCGCGCCGCGGGTCTGGGAGCAGGCGCCGAACAACGTCTGCTACGACTGGGAACTGGGCGACAAGGTCGCGGTCGACGCCGCCTTCGGCAGGGCCAAGCACGTCACGCGCCTGCAGCTGGTGAACAACCGGCTGATCCCCAACGCGATCGAGCCGCGTGCCGCGATCGGCGACTTCGACCGGGCCACCGGCGAGTATACGCTCTATACGACCAGCCAGAATCCGCACGTCATCCGCCTGCTGATGGGCGCCTTCGTGCTGAACATCCCGGAGCACAAGCTCCGCGTGGTGGCGCCGGACGTCGGCGGCGGCTTCGGGTCGAAGATCTTCCACTATGCCGAGGAGGCGGCGGTCACCTGGGCCGCCGGCAAGCTGCGTCTGCCGGTGAAGTGGACGGCCGACCGTTCCGAGTCGTTCCTTTGCGACGCGCACGGCCGCGACCATGTGACGACGGCGGAACTCGCGCTCGACGAGAACGGCAGGTTCCTCGCCATGCGGGTCGAGACGATCGCCAACATGGGCGCCTATCTCTCCACCTTCGCGCCTGCGGTGCCGACCTATCTCTATGCGACGCTGCTGGCGGGCCAGTACACGACGCCGGTCATCCACTGCAACGTGAAGGCGGTCTTCACCAACACCGTGCCCGTCGACGCCTATCGCGGCGCCGGCCGGCCGGAGGCCACCTTCGTCGTCGAGCGGCTGGTCGAGACGGCGGCGCACGAGATGGGCATCGATCCGGCGGAGCTGCGGCGCCGCAACTTCGTGGCGCCCGACGCCTTCCCGTACCAGACGCCGGTGGCGCTGCAGTACGACAGCGGCAACTACGCCGGCTCGCTCGACGCGGCGCTGGCGGCCATCGACTACAAGGGATTCGAGCAGCGGCGCGCGGCGTCGGCGGCGAAGGGCAGGCTGCGCGGCATCGGCCTGTCGGCCTATATCGAGGCCTGCGGCATCGCGCCGTCCGCCGTGGTCGGCGCGCTGGGCGCCAGGGCCGGCCTCTACGAGGCGGCCGAGGTGCGGGTCAACCCGACCGGCAGCGTCGTGGTCTTCACCGGCACGCACAGCCACGGCCAGGGCCACGAGACGACCTTCGCCCAGGTGGTGGCGGAGCGGCTCGGGATCCCGGCGGAGAATGTCGAGGTGGTGCACGGCGACACCAACCGCATTCCGTTCGGCATGGGCACCTACGGCTCGCGCTCGCTGGCGGTCGGTGGCTCGGCGCTCTCCAAGGCGCTCGACAAGGTCGAGACCAAGGCGAAGAAGATCGCCGCGCACATGCTGGAGGCGTCCGAGGCCGACATCGAGTTCGTCGACGGCAAGTTCACCGTCGCCGGCACCGACCGGTCGCTCGCCTTCGGCGACATCGCGCTGCAGGCCTATGTCCCGCACAATTTCCCGCACGACACGCTGGAGCCGGGGCTGGACGAGCAGGCCTATTACGACCCGAAGAACTTCACCTATCCGGCGGGCTGCCACATCTGCGAGGTGGAGATCGACCAGGACACGGGCCACGTGCACATCGACCGCTTCGTCGCGGCCGACGATTTCGGCAAGATCGTCAACCCGATGATCGTCGAGGGACAGGTGCACGGCGGTATCGTGCAGGGCGTCGGGCAGGCGCTGCACGAGGGCTGCGTCTATGACGCCGAGGGGCAGTTGCTGACTGGGTCGTACAACGACTATTCGATGCCGCGGGCCAACGACGTGCCGTTCTTCGAGGTTTCGACCCAGGAGACGCCGTGTCCGCACAACCCGCTGGGCGTGAAGGGCTGCGGCGAGGCGGGCGCCATCGCCGCACCGGCGGCCGTGATGAACGCGGTGCTGCACGCGCTGGCGCCGGCCGGGGTGAAGCATCTCGACATGCCGGCGACGCCGCGCCGCGTCTGGGAGGCGCTGCGTGCGGCCCGGGTGCCGGCGGCGGCGGAGTAGGCCGCCTCGATCGGCTGCCGATCGAGGCCGGTTGGCGACGTAATTGCAGTGGCCGCGTAAATGCGGTGATGTGTGGCATTCGGGCGCAGAGCCGAAGGGGACGACATGTACGATTTCCAGTATGAGCGCGCGACGTCGGTGGACGACGCCATCGCCAAGCTGAAGGCGGCCGACGACGGGCTGATCGTCGCCGGCGGGATGACCATGATCCCGACGCTGAAGCAGCGGCTGGCGCAGCCGTCCGCGGTGATCGACCTGGGCGGCCTCGCCGAACTGCGCGGTATCACCGTCTCCGGGAACACCGTCACGATCGGCGCCATGACGACACACGACACGGTGGCCCGGTCGGCAGACCTGAAACAGTCGCTTCCGGTGCTGAGCCAGATGGCGCAGATCATCGGCGACCCCGCCGTGCGCAACCGCGGCACGATCGGCGGCTCGATCTGCAACAATGATCCCGCCGCGGACTATCCGGCGGCGCTGGTCGGCCTTGGCGCCACTGTCCATACCAGCAAGCGCACGATCGCGGCGGAGGACTTCTTCACCGGCATGTTCGAGACGGCGCGCGAGCCGGACGAGCTGGTGCTGAAGGTGGAGTTTCCGATCCCGGAGAAGGCGGCCTACCAGAAGTTCCGGAACCCGGCCTCGCGCTACGCCATCGTCGGCGTGCTGGTGGCGAAGACGGCGAACGGCGTGCGCGTCGCGGTCGCGGGCGCTGGGCCTTGCGTCTTCCGCGTGCCGGAGATGGAGCAGGCGCTGTCGGCCAATTTCTCGTCGAAGGCGATCGAGAACGTGACGATCCCGGCGGACGGGCTGAACGCCGACATCCATGCCAGCGCCGAATACCGGGCACACCTCGTCGGCGTGATGGCGCGCCGCGCGGTCGACGCCTGCGGCTGACGCCGAGCCGGCGAGGGCACGCCTCGATCCTTGCTTTCGAGACGCGCGGCCGCTATATCCGCGCGTCTCGCGCCCTTTATCGCGACTGTCGGGCCGGAATCGATCCGGGGCATGCCCGCCGTCGCCTCTGCTGACCCAGGAGGTCCAAATGCCCAAGATGAAGACGAAGAGCGCCGTCAAGAAACGTTTCCGCCTCACCGGCAGCGGCAAGGTCCGGGCGAACGTCGCCCACAAGCGGCACATGCTGACCGCGAAGCCGCAGCAGATGAAGCGTCAGGCGCGCGGCACGATGATCCTGAAGGATTGCGACGCCGGCATCGTTCTCGGTTTCATGCCCTACGCGAAGGCCTGATCCATGGCACGTGTCAAGCGGGGCGTCACGACGCACGCCCGTCACCGCAAGGTCGTCAAGCAGGCTGCAGGCTATCGCGGCCGCAGCAGCACGAACTTCCGGATCGCGATCGAGAAGGTCGAGAAGGGCCTCCAATACGCCTATCGCGACCGCCGCAACAAGAAGCGCGACTTCCGCGGCCTCTGGATCCAGCGGATCAACGCCGCGAGCCGCGAGTTGGGCCTGACCTACTCGCAGTTCATGAACGGCATCCACAAGGCCGGCATCGAGGTCGACCGCAAGGTCCTCGCCGATCTGGCCGTGCACGAGCCGGCGGGTTTTGCCGCCCTGGTCGATCAGGCCAAGGCCGCCCTGGACGCCGCCAAGCCGGCCGCAGCGGAGTAATTGCGGGCGGGGCCGGTTCCCGTTCGGGAGCCGGCCCCCACGCCGACCGCCGCGCTGCCGCAGAGACAGCAACGGACACCTGCCCATGAGCGATGACCTGAAAGGCCTGCGGCGCGAGCTGCTCGCCGGGGTTTCGGCTGCCTCGGATCTGGCCGGGCTGGAACAGGTCCGCGTCGACGTGCTGGGCCGCAAGGGCCGCATCACCGATCTGATGAAGGGCCTGGGCGCGCTCGCGCCCGAGGCGCGTCGCGAACAGGGCCAGGCGTTGAACCGCCTGAAGGACGAGGTCGCGGGCGCGATCGAGGGGCGCAAGGCCGAACTCGGCCGCGCCGAACTCGATCGCCGGCTGGCGTCGGAACGCATCGACGTCACCCTGCCGGTGCGGCCCGAGACCGAGGGCCGCATCCACCCGGTCAGCCAGACCATCGACGAACTGGTCGCGATCTTCGGCGCCATGGGCTTCTCGGTCGCCGAAGGGCCGGACATCGAGGACGACTGGTACAATTTCGGCGCCCTGAACATCCCGCCGGAGCACCCCGCCCGGCAGGAGATGGACACCTTCTACCTCGACACCGAGGTCGACGGGCGGCGTCCCGTTCTGCGGACGCACACCTCGCCGGTGCAGATCCGCACGATGCAGAACGTCAAGCCGCCGATCCGCATCATCGCGCCGGGCCGGACCTATCGCTCCGACAGCGACGCGACGCACTCGCCGATGTTCCATCAGGTCGAGGGGCTGGCGATCGGCGAGAAGATCCACATGGGCCACCTGAAGGGGTGCCTGATCGAGTTCTGCCGCGCCTTCTTCGACGTGGCCGACCTGCCCGTGCGATTCCGCGCCAGCTACTTCCCCTTCGTCGAACCGGGTGCGGAGGTCGACATCGGCTGCTCGCGCGCGGGCGGCGAACTGAAGATCGGCGCCGGTGGCGACTGGCTGGAGATCCTGGGCTGCGGCATGGTCCACCCGAAGGTGCTGGCGAACTGCGGCATCGATCCCGAGCGCTGGCAGGGCTTCGCCTTCGGCATGGGCATCGAGCGCATCGCGATGCTGAAATACGGCATCCCCGATCTGCGCACCTTCTACGAGTCCGACATGCGCTGGCTGCGCCATTACGGCTTCGCGCCTCTCGACGTGCCGAGCCTGACCGGAGGGTTGGCGCGATGAAGCTCACGCTGGGCTGGCTGCGCGACCATCTGGACACCGAGGCGAGCCTCGACACCATCGCGCGGACGCTGACGCTGATCGGCCTGGAGGTCGACGCGCTGGTCGATCGCGGCGCATCGCTGGCGCCGTTCACCGTCGCGCGGGTCCTCAAGGCCGAGCAGCATCCGAACGCCGACCGCCTGCGGGTGTGCATCGTCGACACCGGGCGCGAGGAGGTGCAGGTCGTCTGCGGCGCGCCGAACGCGCGCACGGGCATGATGGCCGTCTTCGCCCCGTCGGGCACCGTCATTCCGGCGAGCGGCCTGGAACTGCGCAAGTCCGAGATCCGCGGAGTCGAAAGCAACGGCATGCTGGTATCCGAGCGCGAGCTCGGCCTGTCGGACGAGCATGAGGGCATCATCGAACTGGATCCCGGCGCGCCGCTGGGCGCTCCGTTCGCCCGCGTGCTCGGCCTGGACGACCCGCTGATCGAGATCGGCCTGACGCCGAACCGCGGCGACTGCGCCGGCGTGCGCGGCATCGCGCGCGACCTCGCCGCCGCGGGCATCGGCGACCTGAAGCCGTTCCACGGGTGGAACGACAAGGTGGCGCCGGCCTTCGACAGCCCGATCGGCGTGCGGCTCGACTTCCCGCCGGAGGCCGCGGACGCCTGCCCGATGTTCGTCGGCCGCTACTTCCGTGGCGTGAAGAACGGTCCGAGTCCGCGCTGGCTTCAGGAGCGGCTGAAGGCGGTGGGGTTGCGGCCGATCTCGGCGCTGGTCGACATCACCAACTATTTCTCGATCGACATCGCCCGTCCGTTGCACGTCTTCGATGCGGACAAACTGAGCGGCGACATCACGCCGCGTCTCGCCCGGCCGGGCGAGACGATGCTGGCCCTGGACGGCCGCGAATACACGCTGGACGGCGAGATGACGGTCATCGCCGATGCGGCGGGGCCGCAGGCGCTGGGCGGGGTCATGGGCGCCGAGCCGACCGGCTGCACCGAAGAGACGGTGAACGTCTTCCTGGAAGTGGCGCTGTTCGATCCGCTGCGCACCGCGATGACCGGCCGCAAGCTCGGCATTCACTCGGATGCGCGCTACCGCTTCGAGCGCGGCGTCGATCCCGAGGCCGTGCTGCCCGCGATGGAAGCGGCGACGCGCCTGATGCTGGAACTGTGCGGCGGCGAGGCGAGCAACCCGGTGATCGCCGGCGCGCCGCCCGAATGGCGCCGCACGATCGCCCTGCGGCCGGCGCGCGTCGGCGAACTGGGCGGCGTCGACGTTTCGGCCGCGGACTGCGAGCGGATCCTGAAGGCGCTGGGCTGCACGGTGACGGACGGTGCCGACGGCCGCCTGTCGGTCGTGCCGCCGCCCTGGCGGCCGGACATCGAGGCCGAGGCCGACCTGGTCGAGGAAGTGCTGCGGATCTACGGCTACGAGTTCATTCCGGTCACGCCGCTGACCCTGGACACGACTCTGCCGAAGCGGGCGCTGGCGCCGGAGCAGGAGCGGGCGGTACGCGCGCGGCGTGCGCTGGCGGCGCGCGGGATGACCGAGGCGGTGACCTTCTCCTTCCTGCGGTCGAGCGAGGCCGTGCTGTTCGGCGGCGGGCAGCCGGAGATGGCGCTGGCCAATCCGATCAGCGCCGACCTGGACCGGATGCGGCCGTCGATCCTGCCGAACCTGGTCGGCGCGGCGCGGCGCAACGCCGATCGCGGCGTCGCCGACGGCGTGCTGTTCGAGGTCGGGCCGCAATATGGCGGCGTCGCGGCGACGGATCAGCGGCTGGTCGCCGCCGGCCTGCGCTGGGGGCGGACCGGGGCGCGCCATTGGGCGGTGGCACCGCGGGCGGTCGATGCCTTCGACGCCAAGGCCGACGCAATGGCGGCACTGGAGGCGGCCGGCGCGCCGGTCGCCAACCTGCAGGTCTCGACCGACGCGCCCGCCTGGTACCACCCGGGACGGTCGGGCGCGTTGCGCCTCGGACCGAAGGTGCTGGCGCTGTTCGGCGAACTGCACCCGGGCGTCCTGGCCGATCTGGGCTATGACGGCCGCGCCGTGGGGTTCGAGGCCTTCCTCGACGCCGTGCCGCAGCCGAAGGCGCGTGCCGGCAAGGCGAAGCCGATGCTGCGCGTGTCGCCCTTCCAGCCAGTCGAACGCGACTTCGCCTTCGTGCTGGACGAGGTGACGCAGGCCGACGCAGTGGCCAAGGCGGTCCGTCAGGCGGACAAGGCGCTGATCACCGACATATCGGTCTTCGACGTCTATGCCGGCCCGAACCTGGGCGAGGGCCGCAAGTCGCTGGCCGTGAGCGTGACGCTGCAGCCGACGAAGGCGACACTGACCGAGGCCGAGATCGAGGCCGTGTCGCAGCGCATTGTCGCCGCGGTGGAGAAGGCGACGGGCGGCACGCTGCGCCGCTGATCGCCGCCCCGTGTCCCGCGATATGTGCCACGCGGCGTGACCGTCACACCGGTTTTGCTTGACCTCGCACGGCCTGCGGTCACCTTTGCAGGCGAAGCACGCACGGAGCGACGGCGCGAGGCGGCGGTGGATGACATGGCACAGGACGCAGCCCAGCTGCGCGCGACCGCGGACATCGCGGTCGGACTGTGCGCCGCCGTCATCTCCGTCGCCGACGCCCGGCCGCGGCTCCTGGTGCTCGACGAGCCCCACTGCACCGAGCAGGCCACCGGCCGCGCCGAGGCGGCCCTGCCGTCGGCACCCTTCCTGCCCGACCGCCAGCGGACCCTGGAGGAAGGGCTCCGCGCGGTGGTGGAAGCCCAGACCGGCCTGACTCTCGGCCATGTGGAGCAGCTCTACGCCTTCGCCGACCGCTGGCGCGATCCGCGCGAGCTTTCGGGCGGACCGCGCATGCTCTCGGTCGGCTATCTGGCGCTGGTCCGGCCGTCGCCGCGGATGCGCGAGGGCGTGCGCTGGCACGATCTCTACGACCTGTTTCCGTGGGAGGACCGGCGCTCGGACGACGCAGCGCCATGCGAGCGGCGGTTCCGGCCGCAGCTGCAGCGCTGGTGCGACGGCGGCGACAGTCCGGCGATGCGGCGCGGTCGGCTGGAGCGCGTGGCGATTGCGTTCGGCGACGGTGCCGGGCCGGACCCGGCCGCTGTCCTGGAGCGCTACGAATTGCTCTACGAGTGCGAACTGGTCGCCGAGGCGCGACGCGACGCCTGGCAGCGGGCATGGCATGCGGCGCGCGCGGTGGGCGCCGATGATGCGCCGGTGGCGCCGCCGGCCTGCGATTCCGGCCTCGGGCCGGCGATGGTCCTCGACCACCGGCGCATTGCGGCGACGGCACTCGGGCGGCTGCGGGCGCGGCTGGCGCATCGGCCGCTGCTGTTCGAACTGATGCCGCGCAGCTTCACCCTGCTGCAGTTGCAGACCGTGGCCGAGGCCCTGACCGGCGAGGCGCTGCACAAGCAGAACTTCCGCCGCCTGGTGCTGGGCGGGTTGGTCGAGCCGACGGGTGGGACGGAGGCCACGACGGGTGGGCGCCCCGCTGCGCTGTTCCGCTTCCGCCGTGAGGTGCTGCGCGAGCGGCCGGCGCCGGGCGTGGGCCTGCCGGGGCTGCGCCGGTCGGGTTGAGGTCCCACATTGCCATCACCGAAAGCCGAGGAGCATCAATGTCGAAGCAGATCAAGACCTTCCTGATGTTCCAAGGGCAGGCGGAGGAAGCGCTCGATCTCTACCGGTCGCTGTTCAGGGACGCGGTGGTCCTGTCGATGGAAAAATACGGCGCGGGCGAAACCGGGCCCGAAGGATCCGTGAAGCTCGCGAACTTCTCGCTCAACGCCCAGGAGTTCATGTGCATCGACAGCCCCGTCGATCACGGCTTCTCCTTCTCGCCGTCCATGTCGCTCTATGTCGACTGCGAGAGCGAGGAAGAGATCGACCGGGTCTTTGCCGCCCTCTCAGATGGCGGCAGCGTTCTGATGCCGCTCGACAGGTATCCGTTCAGCGAGAAGTTCGGCTGGGTCGCCGACCGGTTCGGCGTGTCGTGGCAGCTGAACCTGTCGTGACCTAGACCGGATCGGGCAGGCCGGCGATGCCGTAGATCTCCGCGGCGGCCTTCGGGCTGACGATGCCGTCCAGGACGTCCTGGCGGACGAGCGCCGGGTCGCGATCGCCGGGGGCGCCCCAGCCGCCGCCGCCGGGCGAGCTGATGCGGATGCGGCCGGGGCCGACGCGGACGATGCCGTAGCCGCCGTTCGGACTGATCGCCGCACCGCCGTCCTCCGGCAGGAAGGCGATTGTGCCCGTCGCGCCGTTCCGGCCGCCGACGACGCCGAAGGCGCCGCGGCTGGTATAGGCCTCGCCGCGGAAGGCGATCTGCACCGGGCGCTGTATCGCCACCTCGTAGTCGACGCCGGGGCCGCCGCGGAAGGCGCCCGCGCCGGCGGCGTCGGTGCGCAGCTCCTGACGGACGACCCGCACCGGGTAGAGCTGCTCGTAGGCCTCGGCATTCGGGATGACCAGCCCGCAGAGCGAGTTGACGCCGCCCTGCTGCGGGAAGCCGTCGCGGCCGTCGACGGCGCCGCCGCCGGACTGGGCCGCCCAGTGATACATGACGAAGGTGCGCCCGTCCGGCCAAGTGCCGGAGGTCACCGGCGCACCGGGCTTGCCCCAGCCGGCGCAGCTGCGCGTCGGGTCGGCCTTGCCCAGCGCCTCCCAGCAGGCGTTGATGATCTCGCAAGCCGGCGCGATCGTGTTCATGGTCATCGGCGCGGGCGGGCGCGGATTGAGGATGCTCCCTTCCGGCGCCACGATCTCGACCGATCGGAAAGTGCCCTCGTTGCGCGGGATGTCGGCGCCGAGGAAGGAGGACAGGGCCGTGTAGACGCCCGACCAGGTGTTCGCGACGGAGCTGTTCTTGAAGCCGCGGATCTGCGGGTGGGAACCGGTGAAGTCGACGGTCATGGCGTCGCCCTGGACCGTGATCGCCACCTTGATCGGGATGTCCATCGGCACGAAGCAGTCGTCCTCGAACCGGTCCTCGCCGAGATAGACGCCGTCGGGCAGCTGGGCGACGGCGGCACGGAGCCGGCGGTCGGCATGGTCGAGCACGCCCTTCAGGTAGGCGTTGGTTTCGGCGACGCCGAGACTGGCGAAGAGGTCGGCGATCTGTTCCGCGCCGATGCGTGTGGCGCCGATCATCGCGCGCAGGTCGCCGTCCAGCAGGTCTGGCGTGCGGGTGTTCAGCATCAGCAGCTGCCAGAGGTCCTGGCGGACATGGCCGTCGCGGATGAGGAGGAGCGGCGGCAGGCGGATGCCCTCGTGGAAGATCTCCGTCGCCTCCGGATTGTAGCTGCCGGCGGCACCGCCGCCGATATCGGACTGGTGGGCGCGGATGTTGGCGAAGCCGGACAGCCGGCCCTCGACGAAGACCGGGCGGGCGATGACCCAGTCCGGCAGGTGATTGCCGCCGGCGGTGTATGGATCGTTCAGCAGGTACACGTCGCCGTCGCGGAAGTCGTGGCCGAAGGCGGCGATAAGCGCCCGCACGGCGAAGCCGCCGCCGCCCGTGTGGATCGGGATGCCGTCTGCCTGGGAGACGAGGACGCCCTCGGCATCCGCCAGAAAACACGAGAAGTCGTGCGCCTGGGAGAAGATAGGGCTGCGCGCGGTGCGCGTCATGACCCAGCCCATCTGCCGGCTGATATGGTCGAGCCGATTCTGCGTGAGGGCGAGGGTGACTGGGTCCAGTCTGGGGCTCATGGCGCCGTCTCCGGGGCGGGCAGGTGGACGACGTAGTTACCGGCGGCGTCGACCTCGATCGTGTCGCCGGCGCCGATCATCAGGGTGGTGGTCTCCTCCTCGACGATCAGCGGCCCGGGCAGGCGGTGCCCGGCACGCAGGTCGGCGCCGGCATAGACGGCGACCTCCCGCCAGCCGGTGGCGGCGTCGATCCAGACGGGGCGCCGCTCCACCGGTTCGGGCGCGCCGGTCGCCGCCGGTGCGGCCGCCGGCCTGATCGGCGGCAGGCGGCCGATCGCGGCGAGGCGCAGCTTGGTGATCTCGACATGGCCGCCCGGCTGGTGATGGCCGAACAGCCGCTCGTGCTCGGCCTCGAACGCCTTGCGGACCCGCTCGGCATGGATGCGCCCCTCGTCGAGGGGCACCCGCACGTCCCACTGCTGGCCGCGGTAGCGCAGGTCGAGGGCGCGCGCGAAGCCGCTGGCAGTGTCGTCGAAGCCGTCGGCGGCCAGCATCTCGCGGGCATCCGCCTCCATCTCGGCGAACCGGCGGTCGAGCTGCTCGGGATCGGCGTCGTCGAGCGGCGCGAAGGTCACCCGGACGAGGTCGTGGCGGACATTCGCATGCAGCATGCCGATGGCACAGAAGGCGCCGGAGAGCCGCGGTATATAGACCTTGGCGCAGCCGAGCAGGCGGCCGACCGAGGCGCCGTGCATCGGTCCGGCGCCGCCGCAGGCGACGAGGACGAAGCGTCGGGGATCGTGGCCGCGCTCGATGCTGATGCGCTGCACGGCGTGCAGCAGGTTCTGCTCGACCAGCCGGATGATGCCGGCCGCGGCGGCCTCGACGTCGATGCCGAGCGGCGTCGCCAACACCCGGTCCATCGCGTCGCGCGCCCTGTCGCGGTGGAGCGTGACGGAGCCGCCGGCATAGGGGCCGGGCCGGAGACGGCCGAGCACGAGCTGGGCGTCGGTCACCGTCGGCTCGGTGCCGCCGATGCCGTAGGCGGCGGGCCCGGGCACGGCGCCGGCGCCGGCCGGGCCGGCATACATCAGCCCGGCGCCGTCGACGCCGGCGATGGTGCCGCCGCCGGCGCCGATGGTGTGGATGTCGATGGACGGCAGGGCGAGATGGTAGCCGGCGATCTGGAACTCGTCGGTCACGGCGACCTGCCCGCCGGCCATCAGCATGGCGTCGCAGCTGGTGCCGCCGATCTCCATGGAGATCAGGTCGTCGGAGCCGATGGCGCGGCTGTAGGAGGTCAGGGCGCCGACGCCCGCCGCCGGTCCGGAGAGGAGCAGGGTGACCGGCTTGGAGGCGACCTGTTCGACCGAAGCCGCGCCGCCATTGTTCTGGATGAGGAGCATGCGCTTGCGCAGGCCGAGATCGCGCAGGCGAGATTCGAGCCGGCGCAGATAGCCTACCGTGCGCGGGGCGACGGCGGCGTTCAGCGCGGTGGTCGAACTGCGCTCATACTCGCCGACGACCGGGGCGATGGCGCTGGAGACGGAAATCCAGGCGTCGGGCAGCAGCTTTTCGAGACGCGCGGCCGCCGCCTGCTCGTGCGCGGGCGCGGCGAAGCTGTTGATGAAGCAGATGCCGACGGACCGGACGTCCCGGCTGCGGAAAATCTCGGCGGCGGCCTCGACGTCTTCGAGCGCCAGCGGCTCGATCTCCGCACCGGAGGCGTCGACGCGGCCCCGCACGGGGCGGCGCAGATGGCGCGGCACCAGGACGGGCGGGTTCGGCGGGCGATGATCCCACGGGTTCTCGCGGATGCCGCGGCGGATCTCCAGGCTGTCGCGGAATCCGGCGGTGGTCAGCAGACCCGCCTTGGCGCCCTTTTGCTCTAGCGCGGTGTTGGTCGCGACCGTCGAGCCGTGGACGAAGAGCTCACAGCGTTCGAGCAGGGCCGATGGGCCGGACAGGCCGAGCCGTTCGGCGGCGCGTTCGATCGCATCGAGCACGCCCTGCGCCGGGTCGGCGGGGGTGGAGGGCACCTTGAAGACGCGGACGGCGCCGGTCGCGTCCGCGAGCACGAGGTCGGTGAAGGTCCCGCCGACATCGACGCCGATGCGCCAGGGCGGCGCGAGGCTGGCATCATTCGGCATTCAGCAGTCCGTCCACAGCATCCTCCAAGATCTCGCCCGCACGTTTCAGGCGCGTCGCCACGGCCGCCGTCGCCGCCTCGTCCGTCGACAGGCGCGTGCGCCGATCCGCCAGCATCCGCGCCATCTCGGCCGGCGCCGGGCCGCCGGTCGCCGTCCGCGCGGCCACGTTGGCAGTCGCGTCGAGTGCGGTGCGAACCGTCTCCGCGGACAGGCCGAGCGGACGACCGACAACCGCATGCGCGGCGGCGTCGAGGTCGGCCACGTCGATCCGTCCGGCGGTCTTGCCGCTGGCGATGGCGTCACGCACGACGCGTGCCACGATGGCGTGCGCCTGCCGGAAGGACATGCCGGTCTCGCGCACGATTGTGTCGGCCAGTTCGGTCGCCGTGCCGAAGCCGTCTTCGGTCGCCTGCAGCATGCGCTCTGGCCGCACGGCGAGCTTGGCGACGACCGCATCGAGCAGCCGGATCGTCTTGGCCGTCGTGTCGACGGCGTCGAGGACCGGGCCGTTGAGCGAGGTGACTCCGTCGTTCACGTCGCCGAAGGCGGTGTTCTTGGCGGAGGACAAGGCTGCGACCAGGGCGCCGGTCACCTGTCCGGCGGCGGCCTTGGCGTATTCCAGCGCCTGCGGGTTCTTCTTCTGCGGCATGATGCTGGAGACGCTGGAATGCGAGTCGTCCAACTCGATGAAGCCGTATTCGGCGGTGTTCCAGGCCTGAAGGTCGGTGGCGAGGCGGGAGAGGCCGGTCATCAGCACGGCCAGTGCGGAGACCGTCTCCAGCGCGTCGTCGCGCGAGGCGACGGCGTCGTAGGCGACCTCCACCAGTTCCGGGAAGCCCAGCAGTGCCGCGGTCCGATCACGGTCGATCGGGAAGGCCGTGGTGGCCAGCGCGCCGGCGCCGAGCGGGCAGGCGTCGACATGGCGCAGCGCGCCCGTCAGGCGGTGGGCATCGCGTTCGACGGCGTCGGCGAAGGCGACGAGATAGTAGCCGAGGGTGATCGGCTGGGCGTGCTGGCTGTGGGTGTAGCCCGGCATGACGGTCCCGGCATGGGCCGCCGCCCGGTCTAGCACCGTGGCGCGGAACCGGGCGAGATCGTCCAGGAGCGCCACCAGCGCGTCGCGCAGCGCCATGCGCCAGACGGTCACGTTCAGGTCGTTGCGCGAACGGCCGGTGTGCAGCCGGCCGCCGACGTCGACGCCGAGCGTGCGGACAATGTGGCGCTCGACGTAGGAGTAGAGGTCTTCCTGGGTATGGTCGACGGCGAGGGCGCCGGGGCCGGCCTCGCGCAGCGCCCGCACGGCCGCCAGGATCGGCCGGATCTTCGCGGCATCGACGATGCCGCACTCCGCCAGCATGACCCCGTGCGCCAGATGGACCTGCATGTCCGCGGCGAAGCACCAGCGCAGCGCGCGGGCCACGGCCGGCGCGTAGTAGGCTTCGACCAGTTCGGGGGACGGCGGCGCCTTCACGCGCTCGCGCAGCCCTGGTTCGCCAGTCTCCGATACGCCCGCTTCAAGTCCCACGTCTCACTCCCGATCGCCGTCTCGACCGGGAGGATAAGTCAATCGGCGGCGAGGCGCACCGTGGGGTCGAAGCGTGTCCTGCCGCGCCCGGCAGACACCCGCTGCGTCACTCCGCTGGATACCGGCGGTCGTTCACGAACGGCGCCTGCACGGCGGGCCGGGCATCGGCCGAGGCGAAGCGCTGACGCATCGACAGGGCGTAGATCACCAGAAACATCGCGACGTAGAACTCGCTCGCCTCGCGGATGTCGATACCGGTGAACTCCTCGTCGTTGAGCTGCCAGAAGAGCCAAAGCAGCTTCGCGCCCACATGGCAGCCGACCGCGACGATCGCGGCGGGCATGCTGGCCAGGGTGGGCAGGACCCGGGCGTCGAAGGGTCCGGTCCGTCCGCTCCGCGGTGGATTGCGGAAGACCATCAGGATCCCGAAGAGTCCGATCGCGCCGATGACCCCCCACTTCGCGACGTTCTTCTTCACGAAGCCGAGATTGTGGAGGTTGGTTTCGCCCTGGAGATTGTGCTCCTGGAACCACTCCGGGCTGCTCCACTGGAAGAACCACTGTCCCCAGCTGGCTTCCTCGCCCATGAAGACGAATGCGCCGCAGGCGAGGACCGCCAGCAACAGCGCCGTCGCCCGCTCTCCCCGAAGAAACTGTCGGCGCGCCTCAAGCCCCAGCAGGATCGAGGCGCCGAGCAGAAGCACCAGCGTGCCGAGTTCGACGACGCCCATCTCGCCGTTGAAGATCGCCTCATAAGCGGCATCGTTGGGGGCGAGTATGCGCGCCGCGATCTGCATCAGCAGCGGGACGAGAATCAGTCCGAGATAGAGCGCGGCCGGCAGGTCGGGATTTCGGCGGTTCATTCGTCTCTCGATTGTGGGGACGGCGCGGGATGTAGGTCGGCATGCAGGTACGCCGCAAGGGCACGAGACACGCGATGCCGGCTTGCTGTATGCGTCTGGCGCGCCCTGCCGGCGCAGGCGGCCGGATGCCCGTCGCGGAAGCCGAGCATCGCCACTCAGCCGGTCTTTCCCGGGAGTGATGCGGACGGGGCTTTCGCACCGGACGTCTCGCGCGGGATCGGATGCCCCGCCTGCCGCGGCGTCGGGGCGACCTGCCGCGTGCGGTCGAATGCCTGCAGACGGACTCCGAGCGACATGGCGTAGATCAGTCCGAAAAGCGCGATGTAGAACTCGGTCGCCTCCCGGACGTCGATGCCGATCAGCGGCTCGAGTTCGATGCTTCCGATCCACCAGAAGAGTTTGACCACGACGTGGGAGACGGCGACCACCAGTGCCACAGGCACGCACACGGTCGTCGGCAGCATCTTGCCGTCGAACGGCCCGATCCGGCCCTCTCGCCGGCTGCCGCGCATCGGCATGACCACCCCGAAGACGGCAATGCCGATCACGACCAGCCACTTCGGTATGTCCTTCTTCACGAAGGCCAGGTTGTGGAGGTTCGTCTCGCCCTGTTCGTTGTGCGTCAGGAACCAGTCGGGGCTGTCCCAATGGAACAGCCATTGGCCCCAACTGACCTCTTCGCCCATCACGACGAAGGCGCCGAAGGCAAGGATCGCGGCGAGGATGGCATTCGCCCGCTCCCCGTCCCGCCACAGCCGCCGCGACGTGCGCGCGAGCAGAAGCGTTGCGGCAAACAGGAGCGCGGCGGTACCCAACTCGATGAACCCGGCCTCGCCGTTGAACATGGCGACGTAGCCGCCGTACCACGGGTCGAGCAGGCGGGCGACCACCTGTGCCGCCAGCGGCACCAGGACGAGGCCCATATAGACCGCCGCCGAAAGATCGGTCTCTCGTCGATCCATGGTGGATGAGCATCCCGACATAGAAGGGCAACACGTCTGTCTAAAATCCGACATAAGGCAAGGCCTAGCGGCGAAGCGCGCCTATGCCAAGCCCCAATCGGAGCGGTTCGGTGGGCGTGGCCCGCATGTCACCCGCAGCGTTGCAAAAGGAGCGCGGCACGGGGCCGACAGTCACTCCCGCGTCACTCTCGCCCCTGGTTCCGGGCCGCCGCCGCGGCGGGGGGCGAGGCGGCGAACCGCCGAACGACCGCGGCCGCGAGGTTCCGTCGATAGCCGGCGGTCGCGCCGCGGCGCAGGGGCGAGCGGAAGAAGCGGCCGAAGCCGAGGCGCCGTCCTCCGGCGAATGCCCCCGCACAGAGCTTCAGCCACACCTCGGCGACGGCGTCCGCCAGGGCGGCGTCTTCATAGCGTCCGGCTCCGCGGTTCGCGACAAGCAGGCCCGCCAGCCAGTCTTCAGCCCAGTCGAGCAGCGCCCTGTCGGGAATCCTGCCGGATTTCCGGGTACGCGACAGGCCGACATGTGCTGCGAGATCCGAGGCGACGTAGCGAACGCCGAGTTCGTCAAGCTGTCGCGCGGCGATGCGCTGCTTCAGTTGATCGCCGATATCGAAGGTCGCGCGCGTGAACTGACCGTGATGCTGTCGGGCCTCGACCAATATCTCGGGCAGGTTGCCGAGGATGTTGTCGCCCGACATGCGGACGAACAGGTCGTAGTCCTGGCAGCGCGGAAAGCCCGGGTCATATCCGTAGGCACGCATGATTGCCGTGCGGCCCATGACGGAGCGGTTGCTGATGCAGCAGCGGAACAGCAGATGGGCGTCGACGTCGGCGGGTGCGACGGGCTGGATCCGCCGCCGGCCCGTCGGCCGACCTTCGCCGTCGATGAATCGGGCCCAGGTGCCGATCAGCGCATGGTCGCGATGCGCATCCAGAAAGCCGACCTGACGCTGCAGCCTTTCCGGCAGCATGCGGTCGTCGCTGTCGAGGATGGCGAGATACTCGCCGCGCGCCAGTTCCAGGCCGCGGTTGCGGCTGACCGGAATGCCGAGGTTGGCGCCGTTCGACACCAGCCGGACACGCGGATCACCAAAGGCCTCGACGATCGCGCAGGTCCGGTCCGTCGAGCCGTCGTCGACGACGATCAGCTCGAAGTCCCGGAACGTCTGCGCGAGTACGCTGCCGACCGCGTCGCCGATCAGGTCTTCGCGATTGTAGGCGGGGATGAAGACGCTGACGCGGGGCGTCGCGGCGGTCGGCATGCCCCGTCAGGCCGTCGCCGGTGCCGCGAACGCTTCGCGCAGGACAGGGATCTGGGCGATGGTCTGGTCCACCATGCCGTTGAACTCGAACACCAGGATGAAGACCTTGCGCAGCTTGCCGGGCGGGCAGGCGAGGGCGCGTACGCCGTGCCAGGAATGCGGCTTGCGCGCAAACAGCAGGCTGCGGTTGCCCATGGTCTGGGCGGGTTTGGCGTCGGCGAAATCTTCCCATTTCGGGGCGGAGCGGTAGGGGAACTTGCCCTGGTCGTCGAGGATGACCGTCTCGCCGCCCCACGACGGGTCCCAGTCTTCCGGCGTGCTGAAATAAAAGATCTGCGAGCCGATCTTGTTGAAGGAATCGCAGTGCGGCGACACCGACTTGCCGGCCGGCGTATAGTGCCAGTGCATGCGCAGCTTGAAGCTGCGGCAGCCGAACATGCGGCGGACGAAGGCGGTGTACTCCGGGCCTTTCAATTCCGCGATGAAATCGGCCCAGGGCTTCGGCAGATCGAGACCGTCCCTGTACTCCAGGGTATAGCGGTCGTGGCTCATCTGGCCGTGTTTGCGCGCCTTGCCGAATATCTCGTCGAACATCGAGACGTCGGGAAGCGACGCGTAGAGTTCCCGGAAGCCGGCATCGGTCAGGATTCCCTCGGGATTCAGCCAGGGATAAGGCTTCCGATTCCGGAAGCCGAGCGCATCGACGGCACGGAGCGCATCGAAGTCGAGATAGCTCACTCTACGGCCTCCTTCGGCGCAGCATCAGGCAAGGCGGCACTCATGTAGTCGAGACCCGGTCGCAGTAACAGGGCTTTCACACGATCGACGGTGCGCGCCAGATCGTCGCGCGATCCGGGCACCGCACCGCCGGCGATACGCACGGCGCTTTGCAGGCGGGCCATGTTGCGCGGCGGCGTAGCGATGCCGGACCGCGCCAGCCATCGCCAGACGGCGCCGGGTGGCCGGATCGAAGGGCGAGGGGGGCCGGGCTCGAAGACGGCGACGGGGCGACCGGTCGAGGCGGCCTCTGCCAGCATGGATGCGCTGTCGGCGGTGACGAGGAAGGCATCGGCCAGGGCCATAAGCGCAGGATAGGGGTTCTCGGCGTTAGGGGCCCAACGATGCAGAAAGGACGGCGGCTGCAGTGCCGCTGCGATGGCGTCGGCCGCTGCGGGCGGTGTGCGCGGGCTCGTGGTGACCAGCAGGCTGCCGCCATGCCTTACGGCGGCCGCCTCGGCCACGAGCGCGGCGCCGGCGGATGCGTCCATCCGGTAGGGTGCGCTCCGGCCACCGACCAGCACAACCGTCCACGGCCGCGGCAGATGGGCGAGACGCGGGGCCCACACTTCGGCCGCCGCCGTCATGGCCGCGGGATCTGGCCGGTTCAACGGGAGGAGGAGTTCCAGCACGTTGGCGCGCGGCGGCAGGCCATATTGCGGCGTCGTGACGATCAGGTCGAAATCGCGCAGCGGTGCGAACGGGCGCCCGATCTGAACCAGCGCCGTCCGACCCGCCGACCGCCGCCGGATCCAGCGGGCGACCGGGACGCTGCGCTTGCCGACCGCGACGACGAGGTCGGGCCACGGCGGCTCGATCGGGTCGGATGCGGGCCCGGTGTGTCGGCGCGTCGCCCCCAGTAGCCAGTTCGGGGCGTGGTGCAGCCGGTTGTAGCGGAGGCGCTTCGGCACGAACGGCCAGCCGAGCGCCGCCGCCAGGGCCAGGGCCTGCCCGTTGTCGCCGCTGCGGTGGCCGAGCAGGACCCAAACCGTGGGCGCCGGCTGTCCAGAATGTTCGGTCATCCGTTCCAGCTGATCGCCCTGTGCCACATTTTCGCGAAAAACCTGACTTAGTCAGTTCATTAACGGCGCATTCACTCCGTACGCGGAAGATGAGGATACGAGCCGGCGGGTACCACCCCGAGCGACGAACCGGAAGGCAACCGACTCATGCAGCATCGCATCTACGCCACCGTTCCCGACCGTACGACCGTCGCCGAAGAGCATGTGCTGCGTTCCGAAGACCTGAGCCATCCGGTTCTGGCGCGGTTCGACGCCCTCTGGCGCTCCCGCTGCGACGAGGGTCGCCTGCCGGGCGCGACGGACATCGACCCGATCGAGATCGCCGACCTTCTCGCGCACGTCATGCTGGTCGACGTGGTCCGCGACGGCGCGTCGGTTCGCTTCGCCACGCGGCTGGTCGGGCAGCACCATGCCGACCTGTTCGGCCGCGCCGGTGCGGCCAACTATCTGTCCGATGGGCGCGACACGAGCGCGGACCATCTCCGCGACGTGATCTCGATGGCGTTGCCGCGCTATGCCCGTGGCCACGTCGACGCCACCGCGAAAGGCGCAGCGAGTTTTGAGCGCGTGTCCTACCCGCTGGCCTCGGACGGCCAGGAGGTCGACCGTCTCATCTGCGTCGTTGCACCGCGCTACAGTCGGCCCGCCCGGATTTCGTCGATCTTCTCCTGGTTCTGAGGCGGGGGCCCGCGAGCGGGCCCCTCGCCATTTCCGCCGACGTCAGGTCGCCTGCTTCAGGCGGCCGAAACCCGACTCGAGGTCGGCGATGAGATCGCCGACATCTTCCAGGCCCGCGTGGATACGCAGCGTCGGACCTTCCGGTGCCCAGGCCGTCGCCGTCCGGTAGGGCCGCGCATCGGTCGGCAAGATCAGGCTCTCGTAGCCGCCCCAACTCGCCCCCATCCCATAGAGCTCGAGGCCGTCCAGCATCGCCGCGACGGCCGTGTCGGACACCGGCTTCAGCACGACCCCGAAGAGGCCGGAAGCGCCCAGGAAGTCGCGCTTCCAGATCGCGTGCCCGGGATCTTCCGGCAGGGCGGGATAGAGGACGCGAGACACTTCCGGCCGGGTCTGCAGCCACTGCGCCATCTTCAGCGCCGTCGCCTGATGCTGGCGCAGCCGCACGGCCATGGTGCGAAGGCCGCGTGTCGCGAGATAGACGTCGTCCGGTCCGGCGCAGGCGCCGAGCGTATCGAACGAATCGCGGACCGCGTCGAAGCTCTCCTCGTTCGCCGTCACCACACCGATCATCGCGTCGGAATGCCCGACGATGTACTTGGTGCCCGCGTGGATCGAGACGTCGACGCCGTGCTCGTACGGCTTGAAGAAGAGTGGCGTCGCCCAGGTGTTGTCGATCAGGACCTTCACGCCGCGCGGCCGCACCGCAGCCGACATCGCCGGGACGTCCTGCATGTCGAAGGTCTGCGAGCCGGGAGCCTCCAGGTAGAGGACCTTCGTGTTGTCGCGGACGAGCTCGGCGACGCCGGCGCCGATCGTGGGATCGAAGAAGGTCGTCTCGATGCCCATGCGCTTCAGGAAGGTGTTGGCGAAGCGTCGCGCCGGGCCGTAGACGCAGTCGACCATCAGGACGTGGTCGCCGGTCTGGAGGAAGGCGAGCAGCGCCGTGGTCACCGCGGCGAGGCCGGACGGTGTCACGACGGTGCCGTGCGCACCTTCCAGTTCGGCGACGGCATCCTCCAGGGTGAAGACCGTCGGGGTGCCGCGCCGGCCGTAGCGCGGGTCGCGCAGGCCCTTCGGCGCCTTCAGGTCCGCGACCGTCGGATTGAGGATCGTCGAGGCGCGGAAGACCGGCGTGTTGACGACGCCGAAGTGCCGTTCCGGGTGACGTCCGGAATGCGTGATGATCGTGTCGTCCTTCATCGCCGGTGGTGGCCTTCCGCTACAGTGGGTTTCGAGGGCACGGCACGAGGCGTGCGTGTGGTCTAGGCGGAGGTCTCGACCGGTACGTCCGGGCGACCGCCCCACTCGCTCCACGAGCCGTCATAGACCGCGACGTCGTCGCGGCCGATCAGGTAGAGGCCGAGCGCGAGCACCGCCGCCGTGACGCCGGATCCGCAGGTCGTGACGATCGGACGGCCGAGGTCGATGCCGGCGTCGCGAAACAGCCGCTCCAGTTCCTCCGCCGGCTTGAAGCTGCGGTCGGCCTGGAACAGCTCCGTCGAGGGCAGGTTGCAGCTGCCGGGTACGTGGCCGCTGCGCAGGCCCGCGCGGGGTTCGGGATCGGTGCCGCGGAAGCGGCCGTGGCTGCGCGCGTCCAGCACCTGTTCGCGGCGCGCGTCGATGTTGTCGCGGACCTGATCGAGGCTGCGCACCAGGCCGGCGTCGAGCGTCGCGGCATAGGTTTCGGGCGGGTATTTTGCCGGGTCCGCGGAGAGCGGGCGCGCTTCGGCCTTCCACTTCGGCAGGCCGCCGTCGAGGACGGCCACATCCTGATGGCCGAAGGCGCGAAAGGTCCACCAGACGCGCGCGGCACCCGTCGTGCCGATCGTGTCGTAGACGACGACCTTGTGGCCGTTGCCGATGCCGAGCCTGCCGACGGCCTCAGCGAAGGTCGCCGCGTCGGGCAGCATATGCGGCAGGTCGGTCGTCTGGTCGGCGATGCCGTCGATGTCGAAGAAGGCAGCGCCGGGGATGTGCTCGGCGTCGTATTCCGGGCGCGGCTTGCGGCCGGTTGTCGGCAGGTGATGGCTGGCGTCGATGATCCGCACGTTCGGATCGTCGAGGTGGTCGGCAAGCCATGCTGTGGAGACGAGCGCTTCGGGTTTCGCGTAGGCCATCGGTCACTCCGCCAGGGCGATGTTGATCCGCCGGTTGTGGCGGCCCTTGTTCTCGATCTTGCCGACCGTGATTGTTCCGATCTCGCCGGTGCGGGCGACGTGGGTGCCGCCGCAGGGCTGCAGGTCGATGCCGGCAATCTCGACCAGACGGACCTTGCCGCTGCCGCTGGGCGGCTTCACGCGCATGGTGCGCACCAGTTCGGGCTGGGCCTCCAGCTCGGCATCGGTGATCCAGCGGGTCGTTACGGCCGCGTCGGCGGCGACGAGGCGCGCCAGCTCGGCGGCGACCGCCTCCTTGTCGAGGGCGGTGTCCTGCAGGTCGAAGTCCAGCCGGCCGCGGCCGTCGCCGATCTGGCCCCCCGTTACGCCGCCCGGGATGACGGCGCAGAGCAGGTGCAGCGCGGTGTGGACGCGCATGTGGCGGAAGCGGCGCTCCCAGTCCAGTTCGGCCGTGACGGTGTCGCCCGGCGCCGGCAGCGGGGCGCCGTCGGGCACGAGATGGAGGATGTCGCCGCTGTCGCGATCGTAGACGGTGCCGATGACGGCGCAGCCGCCGTTGCCGAAGGCCAGACGGCCCACATCGCCCGGCTGGCCGCCGCCGGTCGCGTAGAAGACGGTCCTGTCCAGGCGGATGCCGTCGGGCCCGGCGCCGGTCACCGTCGCGGTGCAGCGCTGCGCATAGGCATCGTCGCGAAAGACTAGTTCCATCGGCACCTCAAGGCTCGGACGCCGCGTCACTATAAGGAGGTGGGCGGCGGCATCAAGGCGGCGGGCGGCCGGAAGCGATCAGCCGTCGCGGGAGCGGGCGAGGATGGCGCGCGGACCGACTTTCAGGTCGATCTCCGTGGTCCGGCTCGGCGGCATCTGGACCAGGTCGCGCCACTTCGCCGTTGCCGGGTCGCGATAGGCCGCCACGATCCCCAGCCAGCGGTCGCTGGGGTCCAGCGTGCGCGTCAGGGTTTCGGTCTGGCCGGGATAGATCGTGAACTCCACCGTTCCGACCAGGTCGGGGCCGAGCGTCTTCTCGTCGGCGCCCTCGACCAGATCGTCGAATTGCGCCTGCTGGAATCCCTCGGCCTTCCGCAGCCTGAAAAGCCGGACGACCACCGGTTCCGACTTGCCCTCGCGGTCCGGATTCAGAACCGGCGCCGAGGTGATCACGAACCGCGCCGTGGTCGGCGGCGGCACGTTCGGTTCCGGGGAACGTCCGGCACACGCTCCCGCGAGCAGCAGGACGGCGACGGCGGCTGACTGGATCGCGCGCAATTCATACTCCGGATCGAATGGAAGCGCGGACCTTAGCGGAGGCCATCGCCGGAAGCCACCGGAGCGAATCGGGCCCGTGTGCGACTGCAATCCCGGGTGGTGGCGGCCGTGGCCGTGACGGCGCGCGCGACCGCTCCGTGGCGGACTGAGGATATATCTGGATTCACAACTGTTTAAGCAAAAGCTGCGTCGCGTTAACCATAAGTGCGCGGGAAACGGGTATAAAATGGTTGAAAAAGGATTAATGCGAAGGCTATCGTCGGCGTCGAGGAGGCGCGGGGGACAACTACATCTGATCCGTTACGGCCCGAGCGGGCACGAGGCGTGCGGCACCCGGGGGCAATAAGGCCCCGGCCCGACACGGTCGATGTGCGTCACGCCGGCTGCTTCTGGAATCGAACGATTCCGGGAACGGGATCCCTTGCCCTTCGATCAGGGCCGCATGAGGCGGCCCTGGAGCGCACAGATGCGGAGGGGTCGGGGTATGGCTGATCTTTATGTCGTCACGGAAGGCGCGAACCACGTCGACTCCTTCGAGACGATTCAGGCAGCGCTGGATGCCGCGGGAGCATCCGGGGACGTCATTCACATCGTCGCCGGGTCCTTCTCCGGAAACCTGACCATCGACAAGAGCGTCACGATCGTCGGCGCGCAGATGGGCGACGCGGCGTCTTCGACCGTGGCGCGCGCCGGCGGCGAGACCGTCATCACGGACGGCCAGTGGACCGTCACCGCCGCCGGCGTGACGATCGACGGCCTCACCTTCCAGCGCGACACCGCCGGCAGCGCGATCGTCGCGCAGGCGGACGCGATCCTGATCGCCAACAGCATTCTGACCGGCGCCGGAGCCGAGGGGGCCCCCGTGACGCGCGGCATAGAGACGGTCGGCGGCGCGGCGAACGTGACGGTGACCGGCAACGCGATCGCCGACTTCGTCACAGGCATCTATGTCAATCCGACCTCCGGCCTGCTGACCATCCAGAACAATCTGATCCAGGCGAACTGGGCCGGCATCGGGTCGGACGGGATGGGCGGCACGACCATCGCCAACAACAGCTTCGTCGGCAATGTCGGCGAGGGCATCGGCGCATCGAGCACGGCAGCCGGGAACAGCGTCACCGGCAACAGCTTCGAGCTTCTGCCCGGCACGAACGCGGTCAACAACTATGGCGGCGAAACGATCGACGCGTCGGCCAACTGGGTCGGCAGCGACGATCTCCGCGCGGTGCAGGCCGTCTTCTCCGGCGGCGTGACGATCGCCAGCTTCACGGCCAGCGGCACGGACAGCGCGGCGGCGGCCGGCTTCCAGCCGGATCCCGCGGCGCTGGTCAACGTGATCTACGACCTGCCCGGCAACAGCAACACCCCCGCCGGGACGGCCGGGAACGACTGGTTCGTCAGCGCCGGCGGCAACGATACGATGGCCGGCGGTGCCGGAACCGACACCTATGACGGCAGCGCCAACAGCGACGGCATCTTCGTCGACCTGGCCTTCACGCCGACGAGCGGCATCGCGTTCGGCGGCGTCCAGACCGGTACCGACACGCTGACGTCGATCGAGAACGTCGCGGGCGGCGCCGGCGACGACACGATCTATGGCGACGCCGGCGACAACATGATCTTCGCCAGCGCCGGCAACGACCTGATCGACGGCCGCGGCGGCAGCGACACCTACAATGCCGGCCACCTGACGGCGGGCAGCAACATCACGATCGACCTCGACGCGGAATCCGGTTCGGCGAACAACGGCGCCGCCGTCGGCAACGACCAGCTGATGAACATCGAAAACGCCATCGCGGGTGCCGGTAACGACACGCTGATCGGTACGGACAGTGCCAACGTGCTCGTCGGCGGCGCTGGCGACGACACCATCACCGGCGGCGGCGGCGCCGACACGATCGATGCCGGCGCGGGCGCCGACACCGTCGTGTTCGGCGGCGACTACGCCGATTTCACGATCACCCGGGACGCGTCCACCGGCGGCCTGCTCGTGGCGGGAGCCGACGGGACCACGCGCGTCTCCGGTGCGGAGACGCTGACGTTCGACGACCTTGAGGTGCACGTCGTCGGCGGCAGCAGCGAGACCGCGACGATCCAGGCCGGCGTGACGGCGGCGGTCGACGGCGACGTGGTGCTGGTGGCGCCGGGCACCTATGTCGAGAACGTCGCGATCGCGGGAAAGTCGATCAGCCTGATCTCCATGGACGGCCGGGACGCGACCACCATCCAGGGCGCGGCGGGCAGCGGCCTGCTCGGCACGATCGACGTCTCGGGGGCGACGGACGGGCTGACGATCGGCGGTGCCGGCGCCGGATTCACGATCGTCGGCTACGACGTGACGACGCCCGGCATCGAGCATGCGGCCCTCTACATCCGCAACTCCGCGACGGGGCACGCGAACCTCACGGTCGCCGGCAACGACATCCGCGCAGACGGCGAAGGCGGTCTGCTGGCCGAGTACAACGCCAACATCGACGGCATGACCGTCGCCGGCAACGTCTTCTCGGGCAAGACCTTCACGGGCGAGACGCTGCCCGAACAGACCTGGGGCGGCGGCTATTTCAGCACGCAGTTCACCGAGCAGAACCTGCCGCGGCAGCTGGTGGCGATCGGCGGCGGTGCCGGGGTCACCCACACGCAGAACGTCACGTTCACCGACAACGAGGTGACGGGCACGGCGGGCGCCCTCGACGGTGCGAACGTCGCGCGTGGCAACAATCTCGTCACCATCGATGTCGTCGGCGGGACGATCGACGGCAACAGCTTCACCGGCTTCACGTATGCGGCCGGCCTGCGTTCGCGCGGTCCGGATACCGAGATCAGCAACAACAGTTTCGACAACAGCGGGGCTGGCTTCACGAACGGCGTGTTCGTGCAGAACGCCGATCCGAAGGCGACCTATGCCGGCAACGTCTTCATCGGCGGCGATGCGGACGCCGACGTCTGGTCCGGCACGCCGGGCAGCGACGTCATGTCGGGCGGCGACGGCGAAGACGCCTTCGTCGTGACGGCCGCCGACTTCGACGGCGACCAGATCGACGGCGGTGACGGCCAGGACACGCTGGTCGTCAGCGGCGGCGGCACGTTCGACATGAACGACGGCACCGTCACGAACGTCGAGGCGGTGCTGCTGACGTCTCCGACCGCCTTCACCGCCGACGATACGGCCGGCCTGGCGATTACCGGCAGCGCGGGCGCCGACACGGTCGTCCTGGGCGCGGGAGGTCAGGCGGCCGACGCGGGCGCGGGCGACGACGGCATCGTCAGCGGCGCCGGCGCGGACACGATCGAGGGCGGCGCCGGTCAGGACATCGTGACCGTCGCCGACGGCTTCACCATCGACAAGCTCAGCTTCGCCGACGGCGAATGGACGCTCACGACCGCCGACGGTGTCGATACGCTGACCGGCGTCGAGGCGGTGCAGTTCAACGACGCGCTGGTCTGGCTGGCCGACGGCACGGTGCGCACCGCACAGGATGCGGTGGCCGACGCGGGCGCCGGCGACACGGTGCTGATGGCCTCGGGCGTCCACACCGGCACGCTGACGATCGACAAGTCGCTGACCCTGCTGGGCTACGGCGACGAATCCACGGTCCTGACCGGTCCCGGCAACGCGGGCTACGGCATCACCGTCGCGGCCGACGACGTGACGGTCCGTGGGATCGGTGCGACCGGATACAATCGCGGCATGTTCGTCGATACCGCGATCGAGAACCTGCTGCTCGACGGAGTGTCCTTCTCCGGCAGCGGCGGCGGCGTGGTGAACACCAGCCCCGCGGGCCTTTGGGTCACCGGAAACGGCGGCATCGACGGACTGACGGTCACCGACAGCCACTTCGACGACAGCCCCTTCGGCTGGTACTTCGAGGCCGCGGTCGGCGGTCCGACGGTTACCGACGTGAACGTCTCCAATTCGACGTTCAACGGCAACGCCGCCAAGGGCATTTACGCCGAAAAGTTGAGCAACGCGATCTTCGACAGCATCCAGATCGTGAACAGCGGCAACCTGGAGACCACCGCGACGTTCCTCAGCGGCGTCCTGGGCGGCATCGACATCAACCTGAAGTACGGCAGCTACGAGGACATCACGATCCAGAACTCGCTGTTCGAGGATTCTGGGCGGTTCTTCGACCTGCGTAACGGGGTCAACTATACCGCGGCGCTGGCGATCAAGGCACGGGATGACGGCCCGACCTACGGTGCCAATCCCGCGACGCTCGACGGCGTCACGGTGACCGGCAACAGCTTCGTCAACACCGGCAGCTACGCGACCCGCACGGAACTCGCCATTCGCTTCGGGGAGACGGGGCAGACGAACCTCGGGCCGACGAACGTCGTCGTCACCGGCAACACGTTCACCGACATCGACGTGGTCTTCGCCGACGCGACGCAGCAGGATCTGCTGCTCGACGCGATCCTGGCGGCGAACACGGTCACCGGCAGCGACAGCGCGGTCATCGCCAGCGACCTCGCAGACGACATCATCGTCGGCAGCGACGTCGCCAACGACATCTCCGGCGGGACCGGCGACGACCTGCTGGTCGGCGGCGGCGGCGACGACGTGCTCACCGGCGGCGCCGGTGCGGACGAGGTGCGCGGCGGCACCGGCAGCGACACCTACGCCGTCGACGACGCCGGCGACACGGTCGTCGAGGCGGCGGACGAAGGTACCGACACGGTGGTCGCCTCGGTCGACCACACGCTGGCGGCGAACGTCGAGAATCTGACGCTCGCGGAGATCGCCTCGAACGTCGAGGACTTCGGCGACTTCACGACGGGGCCGCTGACCAACGGCGAGAACGGCTGGAACAAGCCCGGCCAGGCGCAGCCCGAGATCGTCGACATCGGCGGTGCCGAGGGCAACGTCATGCTCGTCACCAACGATCCCGGCTCCAGCGACTTCGGCGGCCCGTACACCCCCGCCCTGGCCGCGACCGCCGGGGAGCTGTCGACGACGGCGGACGCCCAGTCGATGAGCTTCTCGCTGCGCTTCCGGCCGGTCCAGGAGACGGCCGACGGCTCGCGCATCGAGATCGATTTCGGCAACGAGGCGGGCACCGACCGCAACAACGCGCTGATCATCGAGCATACCGGCGTCGAGGGCACCGGCCTGCGCATCGCCGTCAGCGAGCCGGGCACCACGGTCGACTCCTGGTCGAACGACAGCGGTGTGCTCTACGACTTCGACTTCGCGACGGGCTATCGCACGCTGGCGGCGGACATCGACCCCACGGCCTTCCACACGCTGTCGGCGCGCGTCGTCTTCGGAGACGGACAGAACGACGACGTCATCGAGATCTTCCTCGACGGCGAGATGATCGGCACCTCGACGACGTTCGAGAACTATCGCGACTTTCATCTGGGCCAGGACCACGATACGGCCGCCGAGGCGAACCAGGTGAGCCGCGTGTTCTTCCGCGCGGCGGGCGGGCAGAACAATCCGTTCCCGGCCGACGGCGCCGGCGGCAACCGCCAGGGCTTCTACTTCGACGACGTCGCCTATCAGGTGTTCGACGACCTGAACGGCACCGGCAACGAACTCGGCAACGTCATCACCGGCAACAGCGGCGACAATGTCCTCACAGGTCTCGCCGGCAACGACACGCTGATCGGCGGCGAAGGCCACGACACGCTGGTCGGCGGTGCCGACGACGACACGATCGACGCCGGCGCCGGCAACGACACCGTGACCTACGCGGCCGGCGACGGCCAGGATTCCGTCGACGGCGGCACCGGGTCCGATACCCTGGGCGTGACGGGCAGCGCCGCGGCCGACACGGTCGACGTTTCGGCTGCCAGCGGCAGCTTCGGCATGGCGGTGAACGGGGCCGCGACCGCCGTGACCGGCATCGAGACGCTGGACATCGCGACCGGCGACGGCGACGACACCGTCACTCTCGATGGCGATCTCGCGGCTGCGGGCCTGGCGAAGATCTCGGTCACCGGCGGGGAAGGCGCCGACGCGCTGGACGCGGGCGACGCGAGCGGCGCTTCGGTGATGCTCGACGGCGGGGCCGGCGACGACACGCTGACCGGCGGTGCCGGGGACGACCTGCTGGTCGGCGGCGCCGGCCAGGACACGGTGGCGGGCGGCGACGGGGCGGACACGCTCCTGCTCTCGGGCGACCGTGCGGACTACGCGATCACCGACAACGAGGACGGCACATTCACGGTCGTCGGCACCGACGGCACCGACACCGTCCAGGACGACGTCGAGACGCTTCAGTTCACGGGCGAGGGCGGCAGCGTCGCCCTCGACGGCCGCGTCGAACTGCTGAAGGCGGGCGCCGTCTTCCAGACCTACGACACGATCGCCGACGCCATGGCTGACGCCGCGACGGGCGACGAACTGGTGCTCGATGCCGGCGTCTACGACGAGAATGTCAGCATCGGCATCGGCGTCACGATCCGCGGCGCCAACGACGGCATCGCGGGCAGCGGCGCGCGCGGCGCCGAATCCGTCATCACCGGCACGATCGTGATCAACTCCGCCGACGACGTCACCATCGACGGCGTGAAGGTGCTGGACGAGACCGCGTGGACCAACAGCATCGGCGACAACCGCGTCGCACTGTCGGTCGGTGGCGCCGGGACGCACGAGATCGTCAACTCGGTCTTCGAACGCACGCCGACCGGCACGGTCAACCCGAATCCGGGGGCCTTCGTCGGCTCCGGCAGCGCGCAGACGCATCGCGGCATCGTGCTTTCGACCGGCGTGACGGCGAACGTCGAGGGCAACCTGTTCACCGGCGGCAACGAGTATGTCTACGCTGGCGATACATGGCGCAGCGCCATCTACTCGAACGGCGGCAACCAGTCGATCGTCGGCAACGTCTTCGAGAACAGCCGTTCGGCGATCAACGCCGACAGCTTCACCGCCGGCGTGACGATCGACGGCAACAGCTTCGTGAACAGCGGGACGGGCATCGCGGTCGGCGTGACCGTGCCGAACCCCGTCGACAACATCACGAACAACACGTTCAGCAACGTCGACACCGAGTTCAACTTCCGCAACCTGACGAGCGCGGTCGATTTCGACCTCTCCGCGACCGGCAACGGCGCGACGGACGACCGCGGGCTCGCCATTCCGGAAGGATCGCTCCTCGTCCTGGGCGGCACCGGGGCGGACGACTTCACCGGCACGGCAGGCGACGACTGGCTGGTCGCGAACGACATCGGCGGCACGGACGCCGGCGGTTCGCTCTACGGCTTGGCCGGTGACGACGTTCTCGTCGGCGGCAGTGCGGCCGACTATCTGGACGGCGGCGAGGGGAACGACATCGTGTCCGGCGGCGGCGGCGACGACACGATCGTCGCGACGGCGGCGGGCTTCGCCTCCGACACCATCGACGGCGGCGCCGGGACCGACACGCTGCTCGTCGAGGGTGGCGGCACGCTGAACATGGCGGACGCCACGATCGGCGGCATCGAGACGGTCGAACTGGCGGTCGCCACCGACTTCACCGCCGACGACACGGCGGGTCTGTCGATCGCGGGCAGCGAAGGCGACGACGCCATCCAGCTCGGCGACGGCGGCCAGACGGCGGCCGGTAACGGCGGCAGCGACGTCATCAGCGGCGGCGCGGGCGACGACGTCCTCTCCGGCGGTGCCGGCGACGACACGCTGGCGGGCGGTGCGGGCGGCGACGACGTCGCCGAATATGACGGGGCGCGCAGCGCCTACACGATCACCAAGACCGGGGAAGGGACCTTCCAGGTCTCGCATGCGGGTGGCGACGGCACCGATACCCTGACCGGGATCGAAAGCGTCCGGTTCTCCGACAGCGCCATCAAGTTCGAACTCGACGCGAACAGCCCGGATTTCGCTGGGGCGCGCGAACGCTTCTCGGAAGGCTTCGAGGACGGCGGCGCCGGCTGGGTCGACGGCGGCGACTACGGCGCCGTGCAGGTGGTGGCGTCGAACACGAACGGCATCGCCTCGTTCGACGGCACGTCGCACGCGATCTTCACGGAAACCGGCAGCGGTCCGTTCACTCGCTTCCAGGGCTACACCAACACCTGGACCGGCGCCTGGAAGACCAGCACGGCCGTCTATCTCGACACCGACTGGGCAGCGGGCGAAGGCTTCGAATATTCCGTAGCGGCCACGGGCAGCGACGGCGCGCATCAGCGCGACTTCGTCTTCAGCGTGACCAAGGACGCCAGCACGGGCGCCCTGCTCGTCGGCGGCAGCAACAACGCCTCGGCGGCCCCGCGCGAGAATCTGGAGACCCAGAACAACTACGCGGTGGGCGCCTCCGGCTGGTACGTCTTCGAGCACCGCTTCTACGAGAACGCCGACGGCAACCTGGCCGTGGCGATGAACCTGTACGACGCCTCCGGCAACTGGTTGTTCACCGAGGTGCGCGAGAGCGCCCAGGACGCCATCGCCACCGAGATCGGCGGCAACCGCTACGGCTGGTTCACCAGCATCGACGTGGCCGGTGGCATCGCCGTCGACCAGACGATCCTGGAGACGATCGACACCAACCCGGTGCTGCTGAAGAACACGCTGGGCGCGGTGGTCTCGACGCACGGGACGATCACCGACGCCGTCGCCGCGGCCAGCGAAGATTTCCGGATCGAGATCGCGTCCGGCGACTACACCGCCGAGGGGCCGATCGTGGTCACCGTGGAGGGCCTGACGATCGCGGCGGACGCGGGCGTGACGGCCGGTCCGATCACCCTCGACGACGGGATCGTCGCGGTCACCCTGGACGGCGACGCGCCGCTCTCCGTCGTCGGCAACGCCGCGGACAACGTCATCACCGGCAATGACGGCGCCAACCTGATCGACGGCGGCGCCGGTGCCGACACCATGGCCGGCGGCGCGGGCGACGACACCTATATGGTCGACGATGCCGGCGACGCCGTGGTCGAGGCCCCGGGCGAGGGTATCGATACGCTCCAGGCGAGCGTCGACCACACCCTGGCCGCGAACGTCGAGACCCTGACCCTGACCGGCTCGGGCGACATCGACGGCACCGGCAACGACGCGGCCAACACGCTCACCGGCAACGACGGCGACAACATCCTGGAGGGCCGCGCCGGCGACGACGCCATCGACGGCGGCGCGGGCACCGACACGGCGAGCTATGCCGCCGATACGGACGGCATCGTGGTCGACCTCGGCGTCGGAACGGCGAGCGGCGCGGGCGTCGGCACCGATACGCTGACCGGGATCGAGAACGTCACCGGCGGCGCCGGCGCGGACGACATCACGGGCGACGCGGATGCCAACGTCCTGGCGGGCGGCGACGGCGACGACATCCTCACGGGCGCCGGCGGCGACGATACGCTCGTCGGCGGTGCCGGCGAGGACATGGCGGTCGTCACCGACGCCTTCGACATCGCCGCATTCGGCTACGACGGCGGCAGCAGCACCTGGACGGTGACCGGAACCGGGGGAACGGACACGCTCGACGGGATCGAGGCGGTGGCCTTCGGCGACGCGACGGTCTGGCTCGCCGACGGCGGCAACATGTCGATCCAGGCGGCGATCGACGCCGCGACCGCCGGCGACACCATCCTGGTGGCACCGGGCGCGCACACCGGCGGCATCCTGGTCGACAAGAGCGTGACGTTGCTGGCACTGGAAGGGCCGGCCGCGACCACGGTCACCGGCCCGGCCGCGGCGAACGCCTCGGCGATCCGCATCCAGCCCGGCGTCACCGGTGTCGTGATCGGCGACGAGGCCGGCCACGGCTTCACCCTGGCGGCGGGCGCCGGTGGCGGTGCGGCCCTCTACGTGGCGCAGGGCGCGTCGGCGGTGTCGGTCCAGGGCAGCACGCTCACCGCGTCCGGCAACAACGCGCTGCTGACCGAGGGCGGCGTCTCGTCGCTCAGCTTCGTCGGCAACGTCTTCGACGGTACGGCGACTCAGCTGGTCTACGTCAACGGCGCGACCAGTGTCGGGCTCGCCTCGACCGGGGTCGACTTCATCGACAACAACTTCTCCGGCAGTGCGCCCAACGGCCCGCTGCTCGGCCTCGAATCCGAAGGTGGTACCCTCAGCGGCAACGTCTTCGACGGCAGCAGCGAATGGGCGGCCCTGGAACTGTGGGGCAGCGGCAATGCACTGACCGGCAGCGCGGGTGAGAACCTGTTCGACGGCTTCACCGGTGCGACCACCATCCGCACCCCGCTCGCCTTCGACATGAACAACGCGCCACGGCGGCCAGCCTGCGGCTCGAAGGCACCGGCGCGGTCTCCGTGACCGGCAACGACCTCGACAACGCGATCACCGGCAACAGCGGCGCCAACGCCATCGACGGCGGCGCCGGCAACGACACGATCGACGGCGCCGGCGGCGCCGACACCATCGCCTATACGGTCGGCGAGGGTCAGGACGGCGTCGACGGCGGCACCGGCACCGACACGCTGGCCGTCTCCGGGACGGCGGGTGCCGAGACCTTCACGGTCACGGCAGGTGCCGGCGGCTTCACGGTCGATGCCGGCGGCGACGCCGGGGCGGAGGTCGATGCGACCAGCGTCGAGATCCTGGAGATCGAGACCGGCGACGGCGGCGATGCCGTGACGCTGACCGGTGATTTCGCGGCCGCGGGCGTCGACACGATCGCGGTCACCGGCGGCGCCGGCGGCGATACGATCGACGGCAGCGCCGTGGTCGGCGCCGACCTGACGGTCACCGGCGGTGACGGCGACGACACCATCACCGGCGGCGCCGGAAACGACACGGCCGTCTTCGCAGGCAATGCCGCCGACTACGCCGTCACCAACCAGGGTGGCGGCACCTATCAGATCGTCGGTGCCGACGGCACCGACACGGTGACGGGCGTCGAGGCCCTGCAGTTCGCCGACGAGACGGTCGGCCTGGGCGGTTCGGTCGACCTGATCCGCGGCGGCTCGGTCATCGCCACCTACGAGACGATCCAGGCGGCGATCGACGCGAGTGCGGGTGGCGACACCGTCTTCGCGACGGCCGGCACCTATACCGAGACCCTGACCCTGGACAAGGCGATCACCCTGTCCGGCGAGGCCGGCACGGTGGTCCAGAGCGGCACCCCCGGCAGCGGCAACGGCATCACCGTGACCGCCAGCGCTGCATCGATCGAGGGGCTGACGGTCCAGGGCTTCGCAAACGGCATCCACGTGAACAGCGCGGTCGACGGCCTGTCGCTCGACGGCGTCACGGCGACCGGCAACGGCAACGGCTTCAACGTCCACAACGCCGCCGTGCTGACCAACCTGTCGCTCACAGACACGGCGCTGGACGGGAACACGTCGGTGGGCATGCGGGTTTCGACGACCGGTTCGATTGACGGCATGACGGTCACCGGCGGGTCGATGGACGGCAACGTCCAAGGCTTCGTCGCCTACCAGGCGAACGACGGCCTCTCGACCGTCACCGACGTCACCTTCAACGGCACCACCTTCAGCGAGAACCTGCGCAAGGGCATCTACGTCGAGAAGCTGGACGACGCGACCTTCGACGGCATCACCGTCGAGAACAGCGGCACCGACGGTGGCTATTCGTCGAACAACGGCATCGACATCAACCTGAAGTTCGCCGACTACGGCGACATCCGGATCCTCAATTCCACGCTGACCGGATCCGGTGTCGACGGCACCGGGACGGGCGAGGCCATCTACGTGTCGGCCCGCGGATATCCGGGAGACTCGGGCAGCTACACGGCCAAGCCGGCGAGCATCACCGGTCTCGTCATCCAGAACACGCTGATCGCGGCGGCCGGCGCGCTGGCCCTGACGGTCGGCAACGTCGACGGGGTCGACCTGCTCGGCAATACCGGCGTCACCGGCGACGTGCTGGTCTTCCTCTCCGGCGAGATCGAATTGTCCGGCAACGGCATCGACGGCGACGTCACCTTCGCTTACGACGACGCGGACGCGGTGGAGCAGCCGGTCCTGATCGGCAACACGGTCACCGGCGAGGTCATCGCGATCGACGCCCGCGACATCGTGGCGGCGGAGGGCGTCGACCGGATCATCCTGGAGGACGGCGGTACCGACCCGAACCCAGACGCCACCGGCAACGCCACGGCGAATACGATCGTCGGCAACGGCGGCGCCAACGTCCTGGCGGGCCTCGCCGGGGACGACACGCTGCAGGGCGGCGACGGCGACGACACGCTGGAGGGCGGCGACGGCGACGACGCGATCGACGGCGGCGCCGGCGACGACCTCGTGCTCTACACGGTCGGCGACGGAATCGACACGGTCGACGGCGGCACCGGTACCGACACGCTGTCGGTATCCGGAACGGCGGCGGCGGAGAGCTTCACCGTCGAGGCGGACGGCGCCAACGCGCGCTTCCTGGTCGATGTCGGCAACGACGGCAGCGACGACCTGACCGCGACGAGCATCGAGAACCTGACGATCGCCACCGGCGACGGCGGGGGCACGGTCACCCTCACCGGCGGCTTCGCCGGGACAGGGCTGGCGGGCATCGACGTCACCGGCGGGACCGGTGCCGACACCATGAACGCCGGTGCCGCGACCGACCTCGCCGTCACCTTCGACGGTGCCGGGGGCAATGACGTGCTGACCGGTTCCGCAGGCGTCGACACGCTCGGCGGCGGCGAGGGCGACGACACCATCGCCGGCGGCCTGGGTGCGGACGCGCTCTCCGGCGGCGCGGGCACCGACAACTTCAACGTGACCATCGCGGACTATGTCGCGGGAGAGACGATCGACGGCGGCAGCGGCACCGACACGGTGACGGTGTCCGGAACCGGGACGTTCGACATGAACGTCGGCAGCATCGCCGCGGTGGAGCGGGTGCAGCTGTCCGCGGGTACCGCACTGGTCGCCAACGCGACGGCCGGGCTCGCGGTCTTCGGCACGGCCGGCGCGGATACCGTGCAGCTCGGCGCCGGTGGGCAGAGCGCCACGATGCTGGCCGGCAACGACGCGGTGAACGGCGGCAGCGGCGGCGACACGATCGACGGCGGCGACGGCAACGACACGGTCGAGGCCGGAGCCGGCAATGACACGGTCACCGGCGGCATCGGAGACGATCACGTGATCGGCGGTGCGGGCGACGACCTCTACGACGGCGGGACTGGCATCGACCTGATCAACTACCGCAACGCCACCCAGTCCGTGACGGTCGATCTGGCGAACAATGTCGGGGCGGGCGTCGAAATCGGCGTCGATCAGCTGATCGGGTTCGAGAACGTTCGCGGCGGCGACGGCAAGGACACGATCTCGGGCAACGACGCGGCCAACCGGATCTTCGCCAGTGCCGGCGGCGACGTCATGGACGGCAAGGCCGGGGTCGACATGTACGACGCCTCGGTCCAGACCCAGGCGGTGTTCGTCAACCTCGCCACCGGGACCGGCAACGGCTCCAGCATCGGCGCCGTCACGCTCACCAACATCGAGAACGTCACCGGCGGCAGCGCGAACGACACGCTGATCGGCGACAACGGCAACAACACCTTCTGGGGCGGCGCCGGCAACGACTCGCTCCAGGGCGGCGGCGGCAACGACATCCTGCAGGGGAACGCCGGTGCCGATACGATGGTCGGCGGCACCGGAAACGACACCTACTACGTCGACGAGGCGGGCGACCGGGTGACCGAACTGGGCGGCCAGGGTACCGATACCGTCCGGACCGATATCTCGATGGGGCTTCCGGCGAACGTCGAGAACATGCTGCTGCTCGGCACGGGCAACATCGACGGCTACGGCAACGGTGGCGCCAACACCGTCACCGGACAGGCCGGCAACAACCTTCTGGTCGGACGCGGCGGCAGCGACGAACTCGTCGGTCTCGCCGGCAACGACTGGCTGCAGGGCGACGGCGGGCTGGTGTTCGACGGTTCGGCGACCTCCGCCGTCGAGATCCGGGACGTGGCGGACATGGCCTCCACGGCGTTCAGCATCGAGCTGGACGTCCGCACCACGGACACCACGAAGACCCACGCGCTGTTCTCCTACGCGACGGGCGGCTACCCGAACGACAACGACATCCTGATCTTCAACCAGCAGAACGTGCAGGTGTGGATCGGCAACGTCGCCGTTTCGACCGGCCTCAACATCGCGGACGGCGCGGATCATCGCCTGACGGTGACGTGGCAGAGCGCATCCGGCGACCTGCGCGTCTATGACAACGGCACGCAGGTCTTCGCCGCGACCCACCAGGCGGGCTACACCCTCGCGGCCGGTGGCATGATCGTCCTGGGCCAGGAACAGGACATCGAGGGCGGCCTGTACAGCGCCGCCCAGGCATTCCGGGGCGACATGTACGGCATGCGCTTCTGGGACAGGGCGCTGTCGGCCACCGAGGCGGCGCGTACGGCCGTGATCGATCCTGCCGAGGCCGGTCTGGTTGCCGACCTGCGCCTGATCGACGGGGCGGGAAGGACGACGACCGACGCGACGGGCAAGCACACGGTGGACCTGGTCGGTTCCGTCGCCTGGATCGCTGCGGCAGACCTGATGAAAGGCGGTATCGGCAACGACACCTACGTGGTCGATCACGCGAGCGATCAGGTTCTGGAGGGCGTCGGGGCCGGTATGGACACCGTGCGCGCGGCGATCGACTGGACCCTCGGTGCGAACCTGGAGAACCTGACCCTCATCGGCGATGCGGACCTCACCGGTACCGGCACTTCCGGCAACAACGTCCTGACCGGCAATGCCGGCGACAATCACCTGATCGGCGACGACGGGCAGGACGCGCTGGCCGGCGGCGACGGCGACGACCTGCTCGACGGCGGAGCGAACATCGACAGTTTCGACGGCGGGTCGGGCTTCGACACCGTCACCTACGCCTTCGCCCCATCGACGGCGCCGGTCGACGTCGATCTCGCTCGCGGCGACATGCGCTTCGTCGGCTCCGCCACCGCATTGGAGAGCATCGTCGATGTCGAGGCCGTCATCGGCGGTGCCGGTCACGACCGTCTCTATGGCGATAGCCTCGCCAACAGGCTGGATGGCGGTACGGGCAACGATCAGCTCTACGGCCGTGGGGGCGACGATATCCTGGACGGCGGCGACGGCGTCGACTCCTTGTTCGGCGGTGACGGCGACGATTGGATGTCCGGCGGAACAGGCGCCGACTCGTTCGACGGCGGCGATGGCACTGACACGGTTTCCTATGCCTTCGCCAACGCGACATCTCCCGTCATCGTCGACCTCGCAGCGGGGATCATGCGCTTCCCGAGCAGCCCGACGCCGATCGAGAGCGTGATCAACGTCGAAAACGTGATCGGCGGCGGCGGCCACGATCAGCTCTTCGGCGACGGCGGTGCCAACCAGCTCGACGGTGGTGCCGGCAACGACACGCTGGAAGGTCGCGGCGGCGACGACCGGCTCGACGGCGGCGACGGCGTCGACATATTGCGCGGCGGCGATGGCGACGACTGGCTGTCGGGCGGAGTCGGCGCGGACACGTTCGATGGTGGAGCGGGCAACGACACGGTGTCCTACGCGTTCGCCACGCCCGGCGTCGTTCTCAACATCGACTTGGCCCTGGGCGGCATGCGGTTCGGGCCGGCCGGTCCGCTGGTGGAGGCCTTCGCCAGCATCGAGAATGTGGAGGGTGGCCAGTGGACCGACACCATCCTCGGCGACGGCGGTGCCAACATCCTCGACGGCCGCGAGGGTGACGACGTCATCAACGGACGCGGTGGCGATGATCTGCTGACGGGCGGCAGCGGCAACGATCGCTTCGTCTTCACCGCCGCTCCGGGCAGCGACACGATCACCGACTTCACCGCCGGGGCCGGTACCGACGACTGGATCGACCTCGCCGGGATCGCGATGCTGAATGACTTCGCCGATATCCTGGCCAACTCGACCCAGGTGGGCGCCGACACGGTGATCGACATGGGCAGCGGCGATACGCTGACGCTCCTCGACGTCACCCGCACCACCCTCCATCAGGACGACTTCGTCTTCTGACGCGGGGCTTTACGCCCGACGCAGAACGCCCGGCCGATCGGCCGGGCGTTCTTGCGTTCGGCGGTGCCGCTGTGGGGGCGGCTACTCGTTGCGCGGGGCGTAGCGGGCGTAGCGCACGTCGGCGGTCAGTTTGTGGGCGAGCATGCCTTCGGCTTCGCAGATGCGGGCCATGACGGGGGCGATCCTGCGGCTCGCCTCCGGCGTCAGGCGCTGCCAGGTCAAGGTCTTCAGGTACTTGCCGACCCAGAGGCCGCCGGTGTAGCGGGCGGCGCGGCCGGTCGGCAGGGTGTGGTTGGTGCCGACGCCCTTGTCGCCATAGGCGACCGTGCTCTCCTCGCCGACGAACAGGCTGCCGTAATTGCGCAGATGCTCGCGGTACCAGTCGTCGCGGCCGGTCAGCACCTCCAGATGCTCCGGCGCATAGGCGTCGGAGACGGCGACCGCCTCCTCGTGGCTGTCGACCAGGACGATCTCGCCGTTGTTCGCCCAGGCCTTGCCCGCGACCGCCGCGGTCGGCAGCGTCTCCAGCTGGCGGTCCATCTCCTTCGCCACGGCCTCGCCGAGCGCGCGCGAGGTGGTGACCAGCCAGACCGGGCTGTCCGGACCGTGCTCCGCCTGGCCGAGCAGGTCGGTCGCCACCAGCGCGGGGTCGGCCGTCTCGTCGGCGATGACCAGGATCTCGGTCGGTCCGGCGAGCAGGTCGATGCCGACGATGCCGAACAGCTGGCGCTTCGCCTCGGCGACATAGGGATTGCCGGGACCGACGATCATGTCCACGGGCGCGATGCCGACGCAGCCGTGCGCCATCGCCGCCAGCGCCTGGACGCCGCCGATGTCGTAGATCGCGTGCGCGCCGGCGGCATGGAAGGCGTAGAGCGTGTAGGGGTACATGCCGTCGGCGTCGCGCGGCGGGGCGCAGCCGACGATGTGCTCGACCCCGGCCACTGCCGCGGTGCCGACGCTCATCATGGCACCCGCAACCAGCGGATATTTGCCGCCCGGCACGTAGCAGCCGACGCGCTGTACCGGCACGTGGCGATGGCCGAGGATGACCCCCGGCTCCGTCTCGATCTCCAGGTCCTGCATCGTCTCGCGCTGGTGCCGGGCGAAGGTCTGTACCTGGCGCAGGGCGTAGGCGTAGTCCTCCTTGAAGCTCTCCGGGATGCGCTGGGCGACGTCGCGGATGCGGTCCTCGGAGACGCGGAAGCCGTCGGCCTGCCACTTGTCGAGGTCGCGCGCATAGCGCCGCACCGCCTCGTCGCGGTTGCGCTCGATGTCGTCGAGCATCCGCCGGACGGTCTCCTCCACCTGGCGGCGGTCGAAGGCGGCGGCTTCGCCGGAGCGTTTCAGATAGGTCGGCATCGTTCCTCGCAGTCTCTCGTTTCGACGAGAGTAGCATGGGCCGACGATAACGCGGGCGGGCGCCGACATGGGTTTGTCCGGGCCGCGGGCCGGCTGTAGGCTGATCCGAGAGAACGCGAGGGCCGGAGGAAGCGATGAAGCTGCTGTGGTTCCACCTGATGCCGTACACCGAGCTGCCGGACGACTTCCGCGAGACGAATCCGAGCGTCTGGGTCGACATCAGCAGCCGCAACTTCGATCCGCGCCGCGCCCACGCCATGTACAACGACTTCATGGACGAACTGGAGTTCGCGGCCGACTGCGGCTTCGACGCGATCTGCGTCAACGAGCACCATTCCAACGGCTACGGCATCATGCCTTCGCCCAACCTGATCGCGTCGACGCTCGCGCGGCGCACCACCGACACGGCGATCTGCGTGATGGGCAACAGCCTGGCGCTCTACAACCCGCCGACCCGCGTGGCGGAGGAGTTCGCGATGCTGGACTGCATCTCGGGCGGTCGCCTGATCGCCGGCTTCCCGGTCGGCACGCCGATGGACACCTGCTACGCCTACGGCCAGAATCCCAGCATGCTGCGCGCCCGCTACCTGGAGGCGCACGACCTGGTCATGCGCGCCTGGACCGAGCCGGAGCCCTTCACCTTCAACGGCCGCTTCAACCAGCAGCGCTACGTCAACATCTGGCCGCGCCCGGTGCAGCAGCCGCACCCGCCGGTCTGGGTGCCGGGCGGCGGCTCGGTCGAGACGTGGCACTGGTGCGCCGAGATGGACTATGTCTACTCGTACCTCTCCTACTACGGCTACAAGGCCGGCGAGGCGACGATGAAGGGCTTCTGGGCCGAGATGGAGCGGCTCGGCAAGGACCGGAATCCCTACCGCGCCGGCTTCCTCCAGTTCGTCGGCGTCGCCGAGACGCACGAGGAGGCGCTGAAGCTCTACAAGGAGCCGGCCGAGTATTTCTACGACCGCTGCCTGCACGTCGACAGCCGCTTCGCGACGCCGCCGGGGTACACGACCGAGGCGACCATCCGCGCCGGGATCGAAAGCCAGGTCGGCAAGGCCAGCGCCCAGTTCGGCGCCGAGGTGCAGAAGGTCCGCAAGAACGCCCGCAGCTTCGACGACATCCTCGAAGCCGGCTACGTCATCGTCGGCACGCCGGACGAGGTCGCGGCTAAGCTGCGCGAGGTGGCGGTCAATCTGCACGTCGGCCACCTCATGCTGCTGCTGCAGTTCGGCAACATGAGCAAGCAGCTGACCATGCACAACACGAAGCTCTTCGCCGAGCAGGTGATGCCGCAGCTGAAGGACCTGTTCGAGGAATGGGAGGACCGCTGGTGGCCGAACCCGATGCCGGCGGCCGAGCGGACGCTGCCGCAGGCCTTCACGCCGCGCGCCGCCGTGTGACGTGCCGGACATGACCGATCCGACCACCGACACCATCGACGTGAACGGCAGCCCCTGCCGCGTCTGGCGCAAGGGCGGCGGTGCGCCGCTGTTCTACCTGCCGGGTTTCGGCGGGCTGCCGAAATGGACGCCGTTCCTGGACCGGTTGGCCGAGACGCGCACCGTGGTGGCGCCGTCGCTGCCGGGCTATCCCGGCGGCCTCGGCCATGACCGGCTGGACAACCTGCTCGACTGGATCGTCGCGACCCGCGACCTGCTCGGCGGTGCCGGGCTGGAGGCGGGCGATCTCGTCGCCTCCTCGGTGACCGGCGCGCTGGCGCTGGAGGTCGCGGCGCTGTGGCCGGGCATGGTGCGCCGGCTGGTGCTGACCGCACCCTTCGGCCTCTACGAGGATGCCGAGCCGACGGCCGACATCTGGGCGCAGAAGCCCCAGGACGTGGCGTCCGGCCTCTGCGCCGATCCCGAGCGCTGGACCTGGCTGAAGGCGGCGCCCGAGGGCGCGAACTCGGTCGAATGGCCGATCGAGCAGACCCGCGCCGCCGAGGCCGCCGCCCGGTACCTCTGGCCGCTCGGCCGCACCGGCGTCGAACGGCGGCTGCATCTGGTCCGCTGCCCGACGCTGTTGCTGTGGGGAGCCGAGGACCGCATCATCCCCTTCGGTTACGCCGCGCGGTTCCAGGCGGCGATCGCCGGCCCCGTCACGATCCGGCGGATCGAAGGCGCAGGGCATCTGGCCGAACTCGACCGGCCCGAAGCGATGGCAGCTGCGATCGCGACGTTTCTCGCATGAGCGCCGCGCCTCACAGGTGTTCGACGGCGAGACGGCCGTGCCATTTCGCGTTCAGGTAGTCCACGACCAGCCGTCGGTGGCAGTGGTGCGGCGTCGCCTCCGAGCAGAGGAGGCAGGTGCCGTCGAATGCGTCGGGGGCGAGCGTCGTTTCGATGCGGCGGGACTGCATGAGGTCGAGAAACTGCCGCTCATAGAGCCGCCAGTCACCCTTGCGCTTCTTGAAGGCGTCCAGGATGTCGGCGGTGGGCGCCAGAAGAGGCTCGTGAACATAGTCGATGCCGCCGAGGCTCTTCAGGAACCAGGCGAGGTCGTCCGCTTTCGCGAAGCCCGCGAGCTGCGAGGTGTTGTGCAGGCGGACGTCCATGACGCGCCGGACGCCGGCGGCCCGGAGGCGTCCGAAGAAGTGCGCAGCGCTGGACTTCGTGAAGCCGATCGTCGTGACTCGCAAGAGATCCATTCTGTCGGGCTCCAACCGCTCAATGAGCCTATTCCAGGTGGGATAGGTGCAGGGCACGGCTTGGTCGTGGGCGGATCGCCATGCTAAATCCCGCGACTGAATTTTTCATCGAGGATCGGCCATGCGCTCGGACTTCCTGCGCACCATCAGCGACCGCGGTTTCGTGCATCAGTGCACGGATGAGGAGGCGCTCGACGCGCGCGCGGCGAAGGGGCCGATCACGGCCTATATCGGCTTCGACTGCACCGGCGACAGCCTGCATGTCGGCCACCTCGTCTCCATCATGATGCTGCGCTGGCTGCAGCGGACCGGCCACAAGCCGATCGTCCTCATGGGCGGCGGCACGACGAAGGTCGGCGATCCGTCGGGCAAGGACGAGACGCGAAAGCTGCTCACCGACGACGACATCGCCGCCAACATGGCCGGCATCAAGCGGGCGTTCGAGCCTTTCCTGACCTTCGGCGAGGGTCCGACCGACGCGGTGATGGTGAACAACGCGGACTGGCTGGACCGGCTGGCCTACATCCCGTTCCTGCGCGACTACGGCCGGCATTTCTCGGTCAACCGGATGCTGTCGATGGACAGCGTCCGCCTGCGCCTGGAGCGCGAGCAGCCGCTGACCTTCCTCGAATTCAACTACATGGTCCTGCAGTCCTACGACTTCGTCGAACTGGCGAAGCGCCACGGCTGCGTGCTGCAGATGGGCGGCTCCGACCAGTGGGGGAACATCGTCAGCGGTGTCGAACTCGGCCGCCGGGTCGGTGGGCTTGAGCTGATCGGCCTGACGACGCCGCTGCTGACCACCGCCTCGGGCGCCAAGATGGGCAAGACCGCCCAGGGCGCCGTCTGGCTGAACGAGGAGCGCCTGCCGAGCTGGGACTACTGGCAGTTCTGGCGCAACACTGACGATGCCGACGTCGGGCGCTTCCTGCGCCTGTTCACCGAGCTGCCGCTCGACGAGATCGCCCGGCTGGAGGCGCTCCAGGGGCAGGAGATCAACGAGGCGAAGAAGGTGCTCGCCACCGAGGCGACGCGCATGGCGCGCGGTGCGTCGGCGGCCGAGGCGGCGGCGGAGACCGCGCGCCGCACCTTCGAGGAGGGCGCGCTCGCCGAGAGCCTGCCGACCATCGAGGTGCCGCGGGCCGACCTGGAGAAGGGGATACCGGCGTTCGAACTGATGCGCCGGGCCGATCTCGCCGCGAGCAACGGCGAGGCGCGCCGCCTGATCCGCGGCGGCGGCGGGCGGATCAACGACGCACCGTTCGCGGCCGAGGACCAGTCCGTGACGCTGGCCGACATGACCGCGGACGGGGTGGTGAAGCTGTCGGCGGGGCGCAAGCGCCACGTGCTGGTGCGCGCGGTGTAGGATTGGAGCGCGAGGGAGAGGAAGTTAGAGCGTTTTCCGATCAATCTGCGTCATAGCCTGCTTTGGCGAAGTAATTCGCGCATTCGGCGGGCGAGTAGAGGTCGACGATGCGGCCGATGG